>NZ_JAHHPN010000286.1:0-9569 GCF_024606325.1 Endozoicomonas sp. ONNA1 | reverse complement strand
CGAATGACCGACTGAGACAGAGCCGGAGCAAGGCCGGTCTTCTCATCAACGACTTTCATAGTGATGATCATTTTGCCCGGCGTAGCACTCTTGTAATGCCAGAACAGGATAACTGCTAACGCCGGAAACAACCAGTTGATCATGACGTCTGCCGGGTACAGAAGTTGTTTTGAATTTTCAATCGTCAGCCGATCGCCATCAATCATCATAGTAAGAGGTAAAGTAATGATGATCAGAACCAAAGTATCGATCAGCGTTGCCCAGAATCGGTCGAGAAATCCGGCATATTCAAGGTTGTCTGATCTTTCAGGATTTGAATCGAACTCAGACAACAGAAGCCCCCCATTTATTGCTATGTTATCAACCAAAATTCGGCACAAGCCTGATTCGCTTAAGCTTTTTTATTTCGATTTCGGCATCAAGACGAGCTCTATCACACGAAAGCGTCCAGCGCTGCCCTCTACCTGAGAACCAGCAGTGGGAAGGAAACTGACACCTTTTGGGTTACGCTGATTAAGCCTGAAGTTATCAGACCCGATCGTAGGAAAGCGGGTGCTTCTTGATTCCAATTTAAGCTCCTCAACCACATCCTCATCAGGCAAAGAAAGTGCACCATAAATGACGGCATCGTAAACGCCACCGTTCCGGTAATAATTGTCGGGAGTCAAACTGACTTTGAGATCTGAGCTCTTCATGGAGTATGCTCTCACTGAGAAGAGAGCATCATGCGCTTGTAGATAATCTGTACCTTTTAAGCGTTTGTATAATGTACTGTATGCGCGAAGCTGCCGTCTGAACAACAACCAGCTCCGGACAGCAAGCCCATACTGAGTAGTGAAATACGGATCGAAGTGATTGGGACTAACATTTAATATCTTCATTCGATACGTCACTGCTTCATCTTCCTCACTTTTACTCTTTCCGGTCTCGAGCCACCACCGGTTTGTTTTGAGCGGCACGTAGAAAACTTGTCCTGTTGCCAGTAGCTCGAGTTTGAGCACTGCCCAGAAGGCCGCCCCTTCCAGCTCATTAACGTCGTAGCCTGCCTTGGGGTCGTTCAGCACTGACTGATCGACGCAAAAGTCTTTGAGGTTAGAAGCATTCGGACCTCTGAGTAAGCTGGCCAAATTATAGTATTGGCTATCGCTAACAACGCTGGACTCCCCATACAACGGCTTGACCTCAGGAAACCCCAAATCACGTTCGCAGTATTGCTTGCCGCAAATACCTGATGAAGCCCCACAAGAAAATTCGTATCTGGATTTTGAATTAACCGTCGAAGCCGAAGGCGCCGAAGTTGAAGAACCCTTTGTCGAAGAGACCGCAGCCGTTGAGGCGATAACGGCAGGAACAGACAAGGTAAGGGTCAAGCTTGCACAGGAGACTTTCAACAGATTCATGACTACAATCCTCACACCTATTGACACACTCTTGAGTGTCCATCGCTGATCAGTGAGACTAGTCCATCTATACCTGAATGCCAAATTAGCCAAACGACGAATTCAAAAACAGGAGAAGTGGAGCCGTCATTTTTTTCACAAAAAGCGCCGATTTAACCAGGCTCCTCTTGGTTATAGGAAAAGCCCATCGCCACCGGTGCCTGCTCTTCATAGTTTTTTGTTGTGACGCCATACTGGCTGTCAGTATTAACCATCTCTGACTGTCAGGTTGCAAAGCCTGGATATTGAATGGAACTATGGGAATGGAATAAAAAAAGGCGGCTTGGGACGAGCCGCCAAAACGATGAGGATATGCGAGTTACTGGTAGCTGTTTACCAGTTAATCAGGTCAAAAAGTCTGGTTTCGATAGGCATCTCCTTTATTAATAATGAGAATGATTCTCATTCTATACCTAATCAAACCGTTTGCAAGTTAATTTTTGTTTTTTTGAAAAGTAAAAGCTTCTTACCACTCATTGCAGGGCTGCCCAGTAGCATTCACTGATTCAATGTTCAGCTTGTATAATTTGTACCGTTTGTTTGGTCCTTATCAGGATTTAAGTCCAGATTAACGATCATTCAGCGAGCTCTTGGTTGATCACCTGCTCCAATGCATCCATGGCTTCGTGGGCGTCTGGTCCACAGGCTTTCACTTCGATGGTGCTGCCTCTGGTGATCCCGAGACTCAACAATTTCATCAAACTTTTACCATTGATAAATGCGTCACTTTTATCAGGGTTGCTGACTTCTATCCGGGAGTCAAAACGCTTGATGGTGGATACAAAGACCTTAGCAGGACGGGTATGTATTCCGTTCGGATTCAAAATAGTGAACGCCCGACTTAGCACTTCCTTTGCCGGTGCAGCGCAGCCGTTCCCTCTTGCCGCGACAGCCTGCAATGCAGATGGAGGGTTCGCATCAATACAATTACGAACGCGTTCTTCAGAAAAGGGCCGACGCTCTCTGGGAGGAGAATTGATAGCACCAATAACATCCTGAGGGCTGTCTGTTTTTGCCAGGAAACTGCATAGCTCGTCGTTACCAAGAATCCGTGTCAGTCCCTTCAGAATCTGCAGATGTTCATTGGAGCAGGCTGCTATGCCGACAGCTATGTAAACCTGTTCATCCTCACCCCACTCAACGCCCTGTGGAAACTGGAAAATAACTACCCCGGTTTTGATGACCGCATCACGAGTGTCCGGCGTACCATGGGGGATAGAAATACCATTCCCAAGGAACGTGGAAGAAATAGCTTCACGCGCTTTTAATCCAGCCGTGTAAGCTTCAGTAGTGTACCCAAGCTCAACCATTTTCTGGCCGATTAGCTCGATGACTTGTAGCTTACTTTCTGCAGACTGATTCAAAAAAATATTGGATAAATTCAGTGTTAACATATGAGCAGGACCGTTGCAGCAGTGTCCGGATATTATTAGCTGAACACGATCATCACAGCCTGTCTGAAAGGATATTCGCCGTTTTTGATTTGATCACAATCGACGCTTCTGCAATGCAAAATCTGCTGAGCATCTGCTGAAAGGCTAAACCTCAGATACATCACTCTGAAAAATATGCTGCCCCCCCGTCAAGTCTCTCTAAGTCACCTAGTATGAACCTCAGAAGACCTCAAATTTTTTAATTCTTGAGATAAAACTACATAATTATTCTTGATGTAACAGTTTCACACTCCGAGCCCTACCATGCAGCAGCCGAAATTTTGCCGCTCCAGCCTTGCAACAGACCGTGACAGGCCGACCTCTCCCCAACAATCTTCATTGCGACGATCGCTTTTTCCGAGAATCCAGCTCAGAAAACGGAGAGCCCGCCTATCTATTGCCATGCCATCAATCAGAAATTGTTACACGCTTGATTTGTTCAAGCTGTTTCAATCCTTCGGAAACAGCACAAGCTCTATCAACCGAAGGCGACCAATGCTGCCTTCTAACTGAGAATCAGGAGAGGGAAGTAAACTGAAGCCTTCTGGGTCACGCTTATTTAGCCTGAAGTTACCAAACCCGGATTTAGGCAAGCGAGCTCCTCTTGCTTCTAATTTAAGACCCTTGATCAAATCTCCATCAGGCAAAGACAACTCACCTGAAAGGACGGCATTATAGGCGAGACCGTCCCCGTAAAAATGGTCATAGGTCAAACTGAGATGGAGAGTCGAACTCTTTATCAGGTATGCTCTATCCAGCTGGCGTTGCGGATACACGTCTTTATACGCCACTTTATCTTCTTTAGCCACAAGGTCAAGTGAGGCACTAATGTATTTAGTCACATCCTCATTATGCAGCATCCAGTCTCTGACAGGATGCCCATACGGAGTGTTGAGAAGCGCATCATGGCGATAGCGATCAATTGATGATATGGTCACCTGATAATCCACCCCCAGCTCATTCTCATTTACCCCACTGATAACCTTTCCGACTTTGACCCACTCGCTTGTCTTGACCGGCACATATAAAACTTCTCCCGTTGCGAGCTGCTCCAGTTTGACCACCCCCCAAAAGGTTGCCCCTTCCAGTTCATCAATGCCGTAGCCCGCCCCGGGGTTCTGCAATAACTCCTTATCAATGCAAAAGGATTTGAGGGAAGAATCATCGTCATCACTATCGCTACGCAGCAGAAGGCTGGCCAAATTGTAGGATGCTTCCAGGCTTTCAGTGCTAGACATCTCATAAAATCGTTCAGGATAGGGATCCCCATAAGCCTCCTGACAGTATTCAACGCCACAAACGCCTTTAGAATCCCCACAAGAAAACTCGTATCTGGAATCTGCCGAGGCCGGAGGATCGAAAAACTGAGAGGCCTCTTCCGAAGCAATCTCGTCTGAATCAATCTCGTCTGAATCAATCTCGTCTGAATCAAGCTCGTCTGAACCAATCTCGTCTGAACCAATCTCGTCTGAACCATACACGCCCGTAGCGACCCCCTCCTGAGCAACCCCGACCGGAGAGGCCCTGAGAGCAGGAACAGATAAGGATAAGGCCAAGCTTACACAGGAGACTATTAACAGGTTCATGACTACATTCCCCAACGACTGATTACGAACTCTTGAGGTCTACCGCTGCTGAGTGAGATTAGTCGATCTCCACCTGAATGCCAAATTAGCCACACGATAAATTCAAAGACAGGAAATGTGAAACCATAATTTTTTCACAAAAAGCACCGATTTCACCTGGTGTATACTCGCCAGAATGACTGCAGGAAAAGTCCGGCAGCACTTGCCACTGCTCTTCGTAGTTTTGTCCGTGAATTTTTTTTATTCCCCGAGGGTAACGAAAAATTGTTTCAGTCGCCTCTGGCTGATTTATGCAGTTCTTCAGATCCTCTTTACTGCGGAGTAAATCGATAGAGCTGGCCATGTTAACAATTTTTGACTGTCATCAGCGACGACCAGGCTTCAGACATTAGCGTACTTCTCAGCATGACCCAGCCAGCGAAGGATCAATGGCTCTGCGTTTTGTGGTACCTCTTTCAAGACACTCTGGGCCGCATCCCTGACCTGATCCAGCAAAATGGCATCCCGTTCAAGATCGGCTACCTTGAACTGGGCAAGCCCGGTCTGCCGGGTGCCCAGCACTTCTCCCGGTCCGCGTAATTGCAAATCTTTTTCAGCAATGACAAAACCATCGCTGGAGTCGCGCATCACTTGCAAACGCTCCCTGCTCTGCTGCGAAAGCGGGGCGTGATACATCAGAAGACAGTGGCTCGCTATGCTGCCGCGACCGACACGACCTCTTAACTGATGTAATTGAGCCAGACCCAATCGCTCCGGATTTTCAATAATCATAAGGCTGGCATTAGGTACATCCACGCCTACTTCGATGACCGTAGTGGCCACCAACAGATGCATGTGTCCGGACTTGAAAGCATCCATAACCTCAAGCTTTTCAGTCGCTTTCATTCGACCATGAACCAATCCTATGGAAAGCTCGGGCAATGCTTCTCGCAGCTGTTCAGCCGTCACCTCAGCTGCCTGGCACTGCAAAGCCTCTGACTCTTCAATCAGGGTACAGACCCAATATGCCTGACGGCCCTCCAAACAGGCTGAGCGCAGACGTTTTATTACGTGATCACGACGATCGTCGCTTATCACGACGGTATTTACCGGTGTTCTGCCCGGGGGTAATTCGTCGATAACGGAACAATCCAGATCGGCGTAGGCACTCATAGCCAGCGTTCGGGGAATAGGCGTTGCTGTCATAATCAGTTGATGAGGTTGCCCACCATTGAGCTCACCTTTTTTTCGCAACGCCATTCGCTGATGTACACCAAATCGATGCTGCTCATCGATAATGGCCAGACCCAGCTGCCTGAACTGTACGTCTTCCTGAAAAAGGGCATGAGTACCCACCACCACAGCGGCATCGCCCCGGGCAATCTCTTCCAGAATCTGCTGACGCTTTTTCCCTTTGGTTTTTCCTGACAAATAGGCAATAGAAATCCCCAGAGGTTTCAGCCATCCCTTAAAGTTCTTCTCGTGCTGCTCAGCCAGTATTTCCGTTGGTGCCATAACGGCGGCCTGATAACCATTCTCGACGGCCTGAAGTGCAGCCAGAGCAGCCACCACCGTTTTGCCCGAACCCACATCGCCCTGAACCAGTCTCAACATGGGATCAGGATTCATCATATCCTGACTGATTTCCGCCAATACTTTTTCCTGAGCGCCCGTCAGGGAAAAGGGCAGCTGCTCACGAAAGTCCCGGGTTAGCGTCTGCCTGGGTGACATTGCGTAGCTTTTTACTGTGCGAATCAGGCTACGCAGCTTCTGCATACTCAGGTTGTGAGCCAAAAGTTCTTCAAAAGCCAGTCGCATTTGTGCCGGATGGCGACCTTCAGAAAGGAGTTCAACAGAAACATCAGGGGGAGGCGAGTGCAGGAACTCCACAGCATCCACCAGCGACCCTAACTGATATTGCGATCTGACATTGTCAGGCAGCCACTCCTGAAGTACATCAGGATGGTTCAGTTTGCCCAAAGCCTGCTCACAAAGACTTCGAATTCTCTGCTGAGTGAGTCCTTCAGTAGCCGGATAGACAGGCGTCAGGGTTTCCTCAACATCCAGATTATTATCCGGTTTGATGACCCGATATTCAGGGTGATAAATCTCAAGGCCGCTGGCTCCCCTGCGGGGCTGCCCAAAACAACGAACCTCTGCTCCCGGTTTGAGGTGATTCTTCTGTGCGCTGGAAAAATGGTAAAACCTCAACCCGACAGAACCTGTGCCATCACTGATGCGGCAAAGCAGACTCTGGCGCTTGCCCATCAGGACGTCAGTAGCAACCACAGAGCCCTGAATAACATAATCCCCTTCCGGATGAATAGCGGCAATGGGCGTAATGCGGGTGCGATCCTGATATCTGAGGGGCAAATGAAAAAGCAGGTCCTGCAGATTATGAATATGGATTTTTGCCAGTTTGTCGGCAAGCGCAGCCCCAACTCCTTTCAGTGCTGTCACAGGAATCTCATGCAGGGGCTTCACCATATCACCTCAATGTACTACTGCTGTTACTTTTTATTCATTTGGCTTCCGTTACAGAGCATAGCCTGAGAGCACTGGACAATGCATCTATTGCCTTGGGTCTCGGGAAACTGGCACGCCAGGCCAAGGCAACGGTTCGACTGGGTGATGGCGAGCGAAAAGGCTTTGATGACAATACATCGGGAGCGTAGTGACTGCCAACCAGGGCCGATTCAGGCAGCACACTGATGCCCATTCCCGATGCCACCATATGGCGGATAGTTTCCAGAGAAGAGGCTTCGATGCCACCTCCTTCTTCGCCACCGGCATCGCCTTTCTGAGCCAGAAGCGGACAGGCCTCCATGACCTGATCCCTGAAGCAGTGGCCTTCCCCCAAAAGCAGTAACTCTTCGTTCACCAGTTCTGCAGGGTCTATATCTTGCTTCGACAGCCAGGGATGCCCGGCTGGCAATAAAATCCTGAAAGGGTCGTCGTAAAGAGGCAAGGTTAATACATCAGGCTCAGTAAAGGGCAGTGCGATGATGATGGCGTCCAACTCGCCCACTCTTAGTTTTTTTCTCAAAACCGCTGTAAAGTTTTCTTCGATGTACAGGGGCATCTTAGGTGCCACCAACGCCAACTGGGGAACAAGATGTGGAAACAGATAAGGCCCGATGGTGTATATGGCACCCACTCTCAGAGGCGTGGTTAACTGATCGCGCCCGGCTTTGGCAATCTGTTTGATGCCTGACACTTCTTCCAGAACTTTCTGGGCCTGACTGGTGACCTTTTCACCCATAGGGGTCACCCGAACCGAATTCCGCGATCGTTCGAACAGGGCTACTCCAAGCTCATCTTCCAGTTTTTTCACTCCCACACTGAGCGTGGGCTGACTGACATGGCACTTGGCAGCAGCACGCCCAAAGTGCTGCTCCTGAGCAAGAGTCACAATATAGCGCAATTCTGTGAGAGTCATAACGGTAGAAGCCTGTCTGGAAACGACCAGAACACTGTAAATTTAAACAGTTTTTTTTTCAAACTATTCCTTCGGCTTCTGTCAAAAGTAGAAGATGCATCATCGGAGGCACAGAGAAATGCTGAATTTGAGTAAGGTTACTTGCATTTCCCTGAGGATAAAGGACACTCACGGTTGTCCTTTTTTTATAAAAATGACGGGGCTGCTATGAAGAAGAATGTATTGATCGCCGGTTGCGGTGATGTCGGTTGCGAATTAGCACGACAGCTTCTGGACACAGACAATTACTCTGTCTGGGGATTACGCCGGAGCATTGACCGTTTGCCCCAGGGCGTTCATCCTGTTCAGGGCGACCTGTCAAATCCAGAACAGCTGGGCAACTGGCCCAACAAAATTGACTATGTCGTTTATGCGGCTGCCTCCGATGGATCCGGTCAGGACAATTATCAAAAAGCCTATCTAAGAGGTCTTTCCAACGTCCTTTCTCGCCTTCAGGCACAGGGCCACCGGCCCGAGCGGGTGCTTTTCACTTCCAGTACCGGCAGTTATCACCAGGATGATGGTCAGTGGGTGGATGAAACTTCACCCACACATCCGGTTCGGTATTCAGGGAAGATTATGCTGGAGGCAGAAGCGATTTTAATCAACAGCCCTTTTCCTGCGACTGCGGTTCGTTTTGGCGGCATTTATGGTCCCGGAAGAAATCGAATGATCAATCGAGTCAAAGCCGGTGAAGGCTGTGAAGCTGAGCCGGTCATCTATGGCAACCGCATACACCGGGATGACTGTGCCGGTATCCTTGCTCATCTGATTCGCCGCGATGAGCAAAAGCTTCCCGTTGACTCTCTATACCTGGGTGTCGACCACGAACCCGCTCCAATGTACGAAGTGTTGCACTGGCTGGCAGCTCAACTCGGTATAGTGCTGGACGACAGCCACCCTGCACCTCAGAGAGGCAGCAAACGTTGCAGCAATCAAAAAATCATCGATGCAGGTTACACTTTCAGGTACCCAAACTACAGGGCTGGCTACTCAGAGTTGTTAAGCTCAACGTCCTATGAGTAATGACAACAGCCCTACCTGTTTGCTATTCATTTCCATTCACACGGCAAAGCTGCGCAATGCCGGGATGGATGGAGAATTCCACAATGTTCGTTAAAAAAACTACCTCAGCTCCAGAATCGCATCAATCTCAACCGGCACGCCTTTGGGCAGTTCTTTCACACCAATGGCAGCACGTGCAGGATAGGGCTGAGTGAAATACTCAGCCATTACTTCATTGACCGCATTAAAATTGCTAAGATCGGTCAGGAAAATGCCTACTTTTGCAGCATCCTGAAGTTCTCCACCTGCAGCTTCTGCAATGGCTTTCAGATTTTCAAAGCAGCGGCGTGTCTGCGCTTTGAAGCCTCCCTGCTCCAGCTCCATGGTTTCCGGGATCAGGGGAATCTGGCCGGAAACATAAACGGTCGTTCCGGCCTTAACCGCCTGAGAGTAGGTACCAATCGCCTGAGGCGCATTCTCTGTGTTTATGGTCTGTCTATTACTCATTGTGCGCTCACTTCCCAACAGAAAAGAGCCAAATAGTAAGGGACAACACGTATTTTTCAAGTCCCTTTGGAGTTATGCCGATACTGCCTAGCAGCCTGTCAGACTTAAGCGTCCGTAGCGAGGATTGCAAGAAATTGAGGAT
>NZ_JAHHPN010000019.1:0-1307 GCF_024606325.1 Endozoicomonas sp. ONNA1 | reverse complement strand
CTAACCTTGTCACTTGTTTCTAGAAACTAGTCTCTAGATCCGTAGCTTCGGTGAATAGTTTGAGCCCCGTTACATCTTCCGCGCGAGCCGACTCGACCAGTGAGCTATTACGCTTTCTTTAAAGGGTGGCTGCTTCTAAGCCAACCTCCTGGCTGTCTGGGCCTTCTCACATCGTTTCCCACTTAACTATTACTTTGGGACCTTAGCTGACGGTCTGGGTTGTTTCCCTTTCCACGACGGACGTTAGCACCCGCCGTGTGTCTCCCGTGATTGCACTCATCGGTATTCGGAGTTTGCATGGGGTTGGTAAGCCGGGATGGCCCCCTAGCCCAAACAGTGCTCTACCCCCGATGGTGAGACACGAGGCGCTACCTAAATAGCTTTCGAGGAGAACCAGCTATCTCCGGGCTTGATTAGCCTTTCACTCCTATCCACAAGTCATCCCCTGGCTTTTCAACGACAGTGGGTTCGGTCCTCCAATCAGTGTTACCTGATCTTCAACCTGCTCATGGATAGATCGCCCGGTTTCGGGTCTATTCACTGCGACTGGACGCCCTGTTAAGACTCGCTTTCGCTACGGCTTCCCTATGCGGTTAACCTTGCCACAGAAAATAAGTCGCTGACCCATTATACAAAAGGTACGCAGTTACAAGAGACTAGTATCAAGAGACAAGAAACAAGATTGGATGGACGTAAACCTGATGGTTATTCCTCCTGACACTTGTATCTTGATACTAGCCCCTTGCTCCCACTGCTTGTACGTACACGGTTTCAGGTTCTGTTTCACTCCCCTCAACGGGGTTCTTTTCGCCTTTCCCTCACGGTACTGGTTCACTATCGGTCAGTCAGGAGTATTTAGCCTTGGAGGATGGTCCCCCCATGTTCAGACAACATTTCACGTGTGCCGTCCTACTCGATTTCACAATAAAAGAGTTTTCGTGTACGGGGCTGTCACCCACTATGGCCGCACTTTCCAGAGCGTTCCACTAACTCCTGAATTGCTTAAGGGCTACTCCCCGTTCGCTCGCCGCTACTGGGGGAATCTCGGTTGATTTCTTTTCCTCCGGGTACTTAGATGTTTCAGTTCCCCGGGTTCGCCTCCTGAACCCTATGTATTCAGGTTAAGGATACTCACTTGTGTGAGTGGGTTTCCCCATTCGGACATTCCTGGATCAGCGCCTGTTTATCGGCTCCCCAAGACTTTTCGCAGATTACCACGTCCTTCATCGCCTCTGACTGCCAAGGCATCCACCGTGTACGCTTAGTCACTTGACCATATAACCCAAAACGATCTGTTTGGCTGCGAT
>NZ_JAHHPN010000285.1:0-1741 GCF_024606325.1 Endozoicomonas sp. ONNA1 | reverse complement strand
AGAGCTTGAAATGCTGGAACTTTATCGCCCCCAGATGACTCCAATGCAACTCGCCGCGGTGATCAACAAAATGAGCGACAGAGTGGATGTGGCGACACAGCTCGAATGGCACAAAGCCTGTGAGGATAAAAAGAGGGATCCGCTCGGGCTGAATGAATGGCTATTTGAGGATGAACTGTTTGATGTATAGGGAGAGACTGCATGCCGTTACCGCCAGCAGATGGATCTACGCCGCCACCTTTGGTTTCCCGGTTAGCCTCTCGATTACCAGAGGCTCCAGCTCTTGATTAAATCCGCAACGAGCGCAACACTCGCTGTTATGGCTAAGGTTCATGGGAGCGAGTCAATAAACTACTCATAGGGATTCACTCCGTTTAAGGATACCAGTCTTCAGACATCATTTGCTCGTAAGACCACGGGCATTTGTCTGGATAGCTGCTGTTGTCCAGTTTTGGGCATTGGGCGGGTATATGAAGATTCATTTCCCAAATTGCGTCTTTTTTTCCTTCGGGATACGAGTTTTCTAATATATTCTCGATTCTTGGTTTTAAACAGGGATTTTTTCTTATTAGTTTATTGATGTTATTCCTTGATCTATATATGGTTTTTACCCACCCCTTAGGGAATCTCTCGGCGGCTATCGTATCCCTTAATACGGTCGTTTGGTAATCACATTTAAGAAGATGGGTTATCAAAGTGGATAGATAATTCTCAAGATTATCGACTTTAGCCTCTATACCCAACTCCAACTCCTCCAACAGATTTTCAAGGTCTAGCTGGTCAAATTGTTTGTTAGCCAGTAAGCCTACTTGCTCGGTCAACCATTTGTGATGGTCGGTTTCGTATAAGCTATTCATCGTTTTACCTCAACCGGATACCCTGTTAAAAAAATACCTCCATTGCCCTACCACTGTAGGCAACTAACAGAAAGGACGCAAAATGAATCACCAAAGCACAGATGCCTTTCACCTCGTTCCCGCGCTAGTATGTCACTTCAATGAGTTTGATGTGAACAATCTACGACATCAGTGATTTGGATGATGAGTGGGAGGAAGGCGATGCGGTGAACGCATTACCGCTCTTTAGCTCTTTCCCCCAGAAGTGGCGTATGACCATTGCGGAAAACATGAAAGTCTTGGCATTGTTCAGTACAGCCCCTCTAAAGTGGCGCATGACCATTGCGGAATTTGAACAATACCTGACCGCTTTCACAAACGCCCGTAATGAAAGACCTCAGGTGCTTTCCGCGTTGGCATCCTTGCTGCCGATATTACATAACCATGGTGGAGCTGGCGTACGTTTATGGCTGGCAAGACACAATGAAAGCCGACAAGACCAGAACTTACTCAACAAGGCACTCTCAATTCCCGCCCCTTTGAATATCGTAAAGTTTGCTCTGACTCAGCTGCCTGAATCTGAGAGTCTGGAGTACATTGAACTGTGCAAAAACCTCAGCCCCCCCCCCCGAACAAAGCTCAGTGGGAGGCACTGGAACCACTGAGGCAAAAGCTCAACCGGCGATTTATCATGGCACGAAGTAGAAGATGGACGTTGGAGATTATCTGGTCGCAGCCAGAAGCCAAAAGCCCAGACTATATTGAACAGCTCGATAGCTTCTTCGAAACGGCTCCATCCATCCTCCAACTGTATCGTATACACCTGTCGTTCGGGCAGCAAAAAATGCAGGGTTTCCTGGATGCCTGTATTGCCCGGCAGACTGCAAATTCCCTCAATCTGAAAG
>NZ_JAHHPN010000284.1:0-1288 GCF_024606325.1 Endozoicomonas sp. ONNA1 | reverse complement strand
CCGGGTCGGGACGAGGCCGTTAAAGATAAGCCCATCGACTGGGAACTGCTCATGCGCATTGCTTCCATGAATCATGGCAAAGGCTTCCCGACCAAAGAGCAGGTGGAAGCCTTTATCTCCATGCCCTGCCTGAAAGAGGGCTGGAGGGAGGGTTGCGATGAAGCCGTTCAAAACAACCCGATCGATCGGAAACTGCTCATGCGCATTGCTTCCATGAATGATGGTAATGGCTTCCCGACCAAGGAGCAGGTGGAAGCCTTTATCTCTATGCCCTGCCTGAAAGAGGGCTGGCAGCCGAACCTTGATGAGACCGTTAAAGACAGCCCGATCGATCAGAGACTGTTCGCGCATATTGCCTGCATAAGTTCTCGACAGGGCTTCCCGGCTGAGGCGGACTTAAAAGTGTTTGTTCAGTGGCTGCCAGTGAACAACAGGAAACATTGCCTGAAGATGACCAGCCGGGTGTTTAAAGGCTCCGGGCTGCCCGAACAAAGCCTGTTGACGGCGAACGAGAGAGCATTTCGCCCATATCTTCCCGATCTTCCGGAACTCGCTATAGAGAGTGACTGCGAGATCAGTGATTCCGATGATGAGTGGGAGGAAGACGATGCAATGAATGTATTGCCGTCGTTCAGTTCGGCTCCCAAAAAATGGCGTATGACGATTGAAGAAACCATGAAAGTCCTGGCGCTGTTCAGTTCAGCCTCCAGAGAGTGGCGCATGACGATAGCGGAATTTGAACAATACCTGACCGCTTTCACAAACGCCCGCAACGAAAGAATGCAGGTGCTTTATGCCCTGGCATCGTTGATACCCATGCTCTTCAATCATGGCGGCGCCGGTGTTCGCTTCTGGCTGGCGAGACATAATGAACACCAACAAGACCAGAACGTACTCAGCAAGGCGCTCTCAATTCCCGCCTCCCTGGATACTGTAAAATTTGCCCTGACGCAGCTGCCTGAATCCGAGTGTCTGGATTACATTACGTTGTGTAAAAACCTGAGCCCGGTTCCTGACAAAGCGCAATGGCAGGCACTGGAGCCACTGAGGCAAAAGCTCAAGCGGCAATTTATCCTGACACAAAGCAGTCGATGGACGGTAGAGATTATCTGCTCACAGCCAGAAGCTAAACGGCCGGGCTATGTTGAAAAGTTCGATAGTTTCTCCGAAACGGTTCCTTCCATCCGTCAACTGTACCGGATACACCAGGCATTGGGATGGCGGAAAATGCAAGGTTTCCTGGATGCCTGTATTGCCCGGCAGACTGCAAATTCCCTCAATCTGAAAG
>NZ_JAHHPN010000283.1:0-2044 GCF_024606325.1 Endozoicomonas sp. ONNA1 | reverse complement strand
ATGATGAATGGGGCATTTGGATTAAAAGACAGAGAGCAGGCATGGGGTTGGGTATTGTTTGATCATGCTAGTGATCCTCGCTGTTGGGCCGTAAATGGGAAGAGTTATAGAGCAGGGTTTGCTTCAGTGAGCGCATGGTCTTCGGCAGGTTTTGATGTTGCATGTAATTGCACTATGCCAACAGCCATTTCACCTGCTTCATCACTTTTATCCGCTTCTTCTACAGTCTCTCCCTATACAACCCAGGTGGCCTACACTTCATCCAAATTTATTTCTGATGCAGATAATACAAGCGATCTGGTTCCGGTTATCAGTATTGTTGGCAAAGCTGAACCAAGAGAGTTGGAAGTGTCAGAAAAAACACCCACATGGGTGAAAGCATCCTCAGGTGCTGGCCTGTTTCTTGGGGGGCTTATAACTCAAACCTGGTTCTATTTTTCAAAACGGATCAAGCCGACCTGGATAAGGTATACCAGTCAGGCATTAGCTACAACATTGGGATTGGGTCTTCCCGCATTCCAGTTGTTACCAAAATGTATCAGTAGATTGAGAGGAAGGAGTGGATCCTTCACTCCATCGCCAGAACCAAAGATGTCAGAACTGGAAAAGCAACTGTAGCATGTTGCAAAAAAGCCTCCACAAGTCGGCGGTCTGTCAACAGTTGTCGGCTTGCTTATGGCAGTACTCTCGGAAAACTCCGAATCTCAGCCCGGTTGAATGATTTCTGATTTAAAGAAGGCTTGCCTTTATTTATGAAATATCCGGTCTAGGATTTAGGGCGACCTTAGACAGGATTATCAGGGCAAGGATGTCTATGTTCTGACTTTCAAATAGCAGACAGAGTGCAGTTATGAATAGTTCCAGATCCGGGTTCGCGGTTGCTCTATTGTCATCAATTTTTGCCTTACCTTGTCACGTTTACGCCACGGACGGGCCAACGGGTAGTTTCACGTATACAGATGTCTATAGTTGTTCTGAATTAACCAGTGATGATGATAAGGGCGTTTGCAGTCAACATTTACCAGCTTTTAAGGCACTTATCAGGGAAAAGAACAATCAGATATCTGCAACAAAACCTTTCACAAGTGTTTCCACAAATGCTTCTACAAGTGCTTCCACAACTGCTTCACCCAGTGCATCTCCAATTACTGAAACGGTCAGGATAAGAAAAATATCGGCTACAACAAGGCTGGATCATGAGGCTTTTCGGACCACCTATCCAACTTTATTTATCTTTGATGCTGAGAGATCATCCGGAAAGGGACAGCCAGCTGTTTATGAATTACCATTGACAGTAGCCGTGACTGGTCCTACCAGAGACGTAAAGAGTTTTCAGTTACCCGATAACTCAGCTTTTGTGGGGAACAGCATTAATGTTCTCGCCGAGTTTGTAATTGAAGGAGGCATACAGGATCATTATGTGATGTCGGCACCCCATAATGATTCTGTCTACTATCTGGCGAATATCGAAATTAATTCCAGAAACCCTTCAGACAGGGGCAGTTCATCAGCAACCGTTGCCTCAGAACTTCCCACCACTCAGATGCATAAACCTTCAGGTATTCTGGAGCTGGAGGGGGCAGGTATTTTTCTTGCAGACAATATCAAGGTGGTAATGGATCCGGCGGGTCATCATAAGGGCGTCCAACCGGTAGTGCTGGGATGTACCCATTTTAGGGATGGGAGAGGAGCAGAAGAGCAGTTCGTCTATCGATTTAAGGACTCTGAATTTTATCTCCTGCCAGGCACACAAGAAGAAATGGGTCCTCTGAACGCTGCATTGAACGTTCGCTGTTATCAAGCTGAGGGGCAAGTGCAGTTGACCATGAGAAACACTAAAACCATTATATTCGTACCCACTGAAACGGTCACTCCAACACCCGGTTTACCAACTGGCAGTGGGGTGTTGTTCTCTATATTCTTATGGCCCAGAGAAAACGTCATGCGCTTCGACAATTCTACCTGTAACACCGTCGTCGATCAGTTTGACAATGATCTAACCATTGGCTCAGCTTATCCATCGGATCCTGATTACTACATGGGT
>NZ_JAHHPN010000282.1:0-1529 GCF_024606325.1 Endozoicomonas sp. ONNA1 | reverse complement strand
CCTGCAACCAAACAGGTGGCAGTGAACAGAGCCCCTTTATCCATGCCGGCATCACCCAGCATTCCCGGTATGACGAACACCACATAACACATGGTAATAAAGGTCGTAAGACCTGCCATCAGTTCAGTTTTTACCGTCGTGTTTTTGGCTTTGAGTTCGAAGAGACGGTCGAGCAGTGATCCACTCTTCTCCCCACCCACAGAGGGTGCCATTTCAGCGTTATCCATTCCAGACTCCTTATATTTGTTGTTCTTATCGATGCAATAATCCAACCAACCGATCAAAACTGATGATACTGAGCTTACCCAGAGTTCACAAAACATGACCCAAAGGTATATGAGGCCTTTTTCATAGCATTATTCATTTCAAGACAGCTGAGTTCAGACGCCTATCTTTTTAACACCAGCCCGCTTTTTTATACCAGTCTGTCAATGTTTCTGCTTGCTATTTTCCTGACCAAATAGTCAAATTACAAGTCGCAAATGTGAGCAAAGAAAAATATTCTACATTAATCAAAAACATAAAAACGACTATGCAGAATGTTTTTTCCTATTAAGAATTAGAACAAAGGAGTCAGTCGTCGTGATTCGATTTCTGCTCAACGAGACTCTGGTTGAACTCAGGGACATACCCTCCGATACCACCATACTCGACTACCTGAGGGGTAATCGCAGCCATAATCCGGATAGAAAAACCGGCACCAAGGAGGGCTGCTGTTCAGGTGACTGCGGCGCCTGCACCGTGGTAATTGCCGAGCCAGAGAACGACCGTCTGAATTATCAGACCATTAACGCCTGTATTGCTCTGTTACCAGCACTCAACGGCAAGCAGCTGATCACCGTTGAAGATCTTGCTGAAGGGGAAAAACTGCATCCTGTGCAACAAGCCATGGTGGATCATCATGGCTCTCAATGCGGTTTCTGTACGCCCGGTATTATCATGTCTCTGTTTGCCTTTCATCATGAGACACCCGCCAACAGACCTGAGGTTGCTGAAGCTCTGGGTGGAAACCTTTGCCGTTGCACCGGCTACCAGGCTATCGTTGATGCTGCCAATGACATTGCCAGCCTGACACCCTCTGACCGTTTCAAGCATCGCGAACAGGAGACACTTCAGACACTCATCGCCCTGAAAGCCCGGTTAGATGATACGGCAACCGGTGTGTTCATGCCGAATTCCGAGCAAGAGCTGGCTGACTATTTGCTGAAGCACCCACAGGCCAGAATATTGGCCGGTGGCACAGACCTTGGGCTGGAAGTGACTCAACAAATGAAGGATTTACCTTCGCTGGTCTCACTGGCATCGGTCCATGAGCTAAAAGAAATCACCTGTAATGATCAGGAAATGATCATTGGATCGGCTGCAACCTACCGTCAGCTGGAACCTCTTTTGGCCAAACACTTCCCCGACTTTGCCACAATGCTTTCGCGTCTGGGCTCACAGCAGATTCGAAACGTGGGCACAATGGGTGGCAACATCGGTAATGCCTCTCCCATTGGCGACACACCTCCTGTGTTACTGGCTCTGGA
>NZ_JAHHPN010000281.1:0-19181 GCF_024606325.1 Endozoicomonas sp. ONNA1 | reverse complement strand
GTCCTGAGAAATATCAATCTACTGGAGCAACTGCCAATACATGAGCCCTTCTTCCTGATCTCCAACAAACCATTGAATCCGGAAACGACTGGAGCCAATAGCATCTTCCCTCAGTCTGGATTGGAGGAGGCTTTTGAATTGTTGCAACTGCCTGCTGAGACTGTCCACCTCAGAGACTCTCTCAGCTGATGCTGACTCGACCGTGATCAATAGGGGCTTGGTCTGGTTTTCAAAAGCTTTTAGCAGAAACTTGTAGGCCTCTGAGCGGGCTAAAGTAAATGAACTGGTGGGTAAGGAGGTCAAGACAACCTGATTACTCCTCACTACTTTTGTCTTACCGGCTGTGAAGATATCGACCAGAGCATACTCTCTTTTGTCACCTCTTCGAACGGTATAGACCAGGTAATAAACAGTCTTGCCATTGATCTTCTTTTCACCCAGAAAATAGGCCTGAGTCTTATCAAGGCCGTACAAACGGGCTATATCGAAGACATTATTAGCCCAGAAGTTGCTGGCTCCACAGCTGAAACGCTCGCAGCTGAAAACAGGTGCGACCCCCAGTTTTTCAAACTGCTCTGTAAAAAATCGATAGGCTTCGTCGCTGCTTCTGCCACTGGGCAGAAGATAGAGCTTTCGATCCAGAGAGCCATCCAGCCATTGATCTGAGTCAGCCGTCACGACCCCATTCACTTTCTTCATGGCACTGCTGATGACGGGGTAGCTGGTCACTTGTTGTTTGAATTCAAGATTGAGAGTGGCATTAGGAAACGGGGCTATTTCATCAGCAGAGACCATGACAGGTAAAATGAAGAGTCCGGCCAACATTAAAGAAGATGTTTGCCACAGCAAAGAATAAAAAATAGTCATAGATTCCATTTCACTCCCGATCAATGAAATACAGCTTTTTCATGAGAGAAAATCAACTGATCAAACACCTGACCAGCCGAACACAATCAATAACTCATCACAGTATTCACTAAGGTGGCCACAGAACCGGTCTCCCCATCCATATGGAAGTGATGGGAGCCTGACATCGGATAAAACTGGATATTTTTCAGACGTTCACGGTATGGTTCAATCAGAGCGTCAACGTAACCTTCCTTTGCGTAGAGCATGTGTGCATCACAGCTCATCTGCTCTGCAAAGGCCAGTGCCTGTTCTTCTGTAAAACGTGTGGGTGAAGGCAATTTCAGACGTGGATCCGTTCGCCAGGTCCAGGCATCACCGTCCTGAAATAACGCTCGCTCCACCAGCAAAGCCGAAGAATCGCGCGTTACTGGAAATTGTCCCAGACAACGTACTCGAATAGCATGCTCCAAAGAGCGATAACGATTCACCGGCTTACCTTTTCGAAAGGATTTTCTTTCCTGAATGTACGCCGCCAGTGCATTGGGAGTATCTTCCGGTTTTCTGGGCATGGGAAAAAGTCCATCGAGCAAAATCGCTTTCTTAACCCGATCACCCAAAATGGCTGAAGCCATCACCGAAACAATGGCTCCCATTGAATGCCCGATTAAACTGAATGAGTCCAATTCAAGGCTATCAACGATTCCAACCAGATCTTCGACGTAGTGCCAGATGGAATAGTCGACTTCATCCGGTCTATGAGAAGAACGTCCATGACCGGCCTGATCAATGGCAAGCAGACGTACATTTTTAAGAAAGGGCGCCAGAGGAGCAAAACTGGCGGCGTTATCCAGCCAGCCATGCAGAGCAATCAAAGGCTTTCCGTCCGGGTCGCCCCACTCCTGACCGGAGAAGTTCATCCGCCCGATACTGATTTCTATGTCTCTAGGCTCCATAGCTCTCTCTTGTTAGCCTCTCGATCTTCTGCGCGACAGTTTATTATTGTTTTCGCCATAGATCATGGCAAGGAGCCTGTCGGACTCATCATAATGGTTTCCAGCGGTTGTATTCATTCTTGCAAGCGGTTCAGACCAGTGGTTAATGACAGAATCTATCTGAAAGCAGCCCCGCAGGAATGCCGAAAAATTATCAGGATCTTAATGGTAAAGCAACTGCTCCCCTGTGCAAGTCGGGGTATGTTCAGGCGCTTTTGGGTGCGAACTTTGACTCTAATAACCCCAGTTTCATAGCTTCATGTACTTTTGCCATCAAATCTATTTCTGTCAGGCTGTGTAACTCTGAAAGTGACTGGATAATAAAGTAAACCGGCTGAAGAATATCAATCCGATAGGGGGTTCTCAGAGCTGTCATCAGATCAAAGGATAGACGCTCTGGGTCACTGCTTTGCATGGCATACATCGTTTCCCTGAAGCTGGATAGAATACCTCCTCCGTAAATTCGCAGCCCTTTATTTGTCATCACCAGACCAAACTCTACAGTCATCCAATACAGCCTCGCAAGATAAACTCTTTCTTCTTTGCTGGCCTTCAGTCCCAATTGACCATAGGTCTCAGTGAATTGAGCAAAATCAGGATTCGTCAACAGAGGGCAGTGTCCGAAAACTTCATGGAAGATATCCGGCTCCTCAAGATAATCCAGCTCTTCACGTGAGCGAATAAAAGTGGCTACCGGAAACTGGCGGTTGGCGAGTAATTCAAAAAAACGATCAAAAGAGATCAGTGCAGGCACTCTGGCCGCAGACCACCCTGTGGATTCACGTAGTTTTTCAGTGATGTCATTCAACTGAGGGATTTCATCAGCAGAAAGGCCGAGAATTTCCAGCCCCCTGATAAACTCAGGGCAGGCTCTGTTTTCGACCGCCCCTATCTGACGTTCATAGAGTATGCGCCAGGTTTCATGCTCGCCCGCCGGATACTCAATAAAACCTTGCTCGTCAGGCTTTCGGGCCACATAGTGATTAGGCTTATTCAATATGAAACTCCTTTTACCGTGAAGATGCTGGCTCCTTAGTCACTTTCACAGCTTTTAGTAGTCTGCATTTCAAGCTCCTGGCTGTCCGAAAATAGACAGCCCGGCTGGAGAGACACCAGGAAAATCATTTTTCCTGTAACACACCTCGACGAATCTGATCCCGCTCCATACTTTCAAACAAAGCTTTAAAGTTACCCTCTCCGAAGCCTTCGTCGCCCTTACGCTGGATGATCTCAAAGAAGATTGGTCCGATGACAGTTTCGGTAAAAATTTGCAGCAGCAAACCTCCGTCTGAAGTGGGAGCGCCATCCATCAGAATGGCCCTGGTTCTCAAGTCTTCAACCACTTCCCCGTGCCAAGGCAGACGCTCACCCAGCATTTCGTAGTAGGTGTCAGGTGGAGGTGTTAAGAATTTAACCCCCAAACCTCTCATTTTGTCTACCGCTTCATAAATATTTCCGGCTGTCAGTGCGATATGCTGAATGCCCTCCCCCTTATATTGCTCCAGATATTCCTCAATCTGGCTTTTGTCATCAGAAGATTCATTGATGGGAATTCTGACCTTGCCACAGGGGCTGGTCATGGCCCGGGACTTCAGCCCCGTCAGTTTGCCTTCAATGTCAAAGTAGCGAATCTCACGGAAATTAAAAAGCGTTTCATAAAAGCCAGCCCACTTATCCATGTTGCCACGGGCCACGTTGTGAGTCAGATGATCCAGTATTTCCAGTCCGACTTCAGGCGCTTTTGTCGGATCATGAACAAATTCAAAATCGCTGTCATACAGGGTACCCGCCGATCCATAACGATCAACCAGATAGACCAGTGCGCCGCCAACACCAACAATGCAGGGGACTTCACGACCTTCGACAAAATATTCAGATTGGCCCTGCTCGGCACCCAGACCTAATGCTCGTTCCAGCGCATATTCAGCATCCGCCACACGGATACCAAAAGAACAGGCACAGGGGCCATGCTTTTCATAGAAACCACGACCAAAACTGCTGGCATCACCATTCACCAGAAAATGGATATCGCCTTGTTTGTAAAGAGTCACATCCCTTGTTTTATGATGAGCCATTGCCTGAAAACCCAAACTGGAGAAGAACTCATGGAGCACAGCAGGTTCTGCAGAGGCAAACTCTACAAACTCAAAGCCGTCTGTTCCCATGGGATTGATATCAGATACTTTTGCAGAATGGCCAATACCTTTCATAAATTACCCTCATTTTTTGGATGAATTCGGGCTAACTGTTCTTTTAAAGTCCGCTATTCTTACTATCGGCCAGCCTTGGCACATAAGAGGTTTATCAGGTTCATCTCAGGTCATCAGGCCCCGATCTATGAAAATGACTACAAGGCTTGGTAGAGCTGCATTTTCATAATAGATAGAGTATAAAAGGATGGTCATGCAAAATGGTTGCGACATAAGAGCAATAAAACAACATCATGCAATTTGATTGCATATCAGGGCCTTGTTCATGATGACTGAATCTTTGGATAAGTACGACGTAAGCCTTCTGGATAGTCTGCAGAAGGAAGATGGAGTCTCTCTGGCAGACCTGGCTCAAAGGGTGAATCTGTCCAGCTCCCAATGTTCAAGACGCATTAGCCGCCTGAAAAAACTGGGCTACATCATAAAGCAGGTAGCGCAGTTAAACCCTGAAGCTTTGGGTCTGGATGTCTCCGCTTTCGTCACCGTGACACTGGAAATCCATGACAAACATTCTGCCGAAAGTTTCCAGACGTCCATTCTTCATATGGATCAGATACTTGAGTGCCACTCGATAACCGGCGATGGCGACTACCTGTTAAAGGTGATGGCGCCAAACAGCCAGGCCCTGAATGAATTTATCATGAAAGAACTTCTGAGCCTGCCCGGTGTCAGTCATGTCAAGACAGCTCTGGCCCTGGCCTCGGTTAAATCCACTACAGCTCTACCTTTGTAAAACCAAGGAACAGGGTACTTATAAAAATGCTTATTCTGGCTGAACCCGTTCAATATCCTCTTCCGAGATGGTCAGTCCGGTCTGGGTTTCGATCACTTCCAGCGCATCCTTACCGATATTTTCCAGTCTGTGCTTTAGCTGGCTTTTGATATTGATCGACTCCCCGGGCCCAAGATCATGGACCTGACCATCCAAACGAACCCGGGCCTCTCCCTTGAGCACAACCCAGCTCTCAGATCTCAGCTTATGACTGTGCTCGGATAATGATGCCCCCGGGTGAATGCACAGCTTTCTGACGCAATAGCCTTCATCCACTGACAGGTTTTTGTAATGCCCCCAGGGACGAAAGACTTCTTCCTCTTGCGACAGTGAATCGACCGGGTCACTCTGGAACTGTTTTGCCAGCTTGCCCACCAGCTGAACATGATCTTCTGAGGCCACCATCACCGCATCGTGGCTGTCAATGATCACCAGATTATCAACACCGACTGCTGCTACAGTTCTATGACCGGAGCGGATATAACTATTACTGCACTGCTCAATGATCGCTTTGCCCTCAATGACGTTTCCGGCCTCATCCGATTCAGAGCAAGCCTGAAGAGCAGTCCAACTGCCGATATCTGACCACCCACAGGCAACAGGAACTACCACCCCCTTTCGGGTATGTTCCATAACGGCATAGTCAATGGAACGGGAAGGGCTTCTTGTGTAGGCTTTTTCATCTATTCGAAGGAATTGCAAATCACTATGCAGACGCCTCAGGGCTTCGTGACAGGCTACAACGATACCAGGCTCATTACGTTGTAATTCATCCAGATAGGCCTCTGGCTGAAACATAAAAATACCACTGTTCCAGTAATAATCTCCCGATTCCACATACTTTCTGGCTGTGTCCAGATCAGGCTTTTCACGAAAACTCTCTATCCGATAGGCATTGCCTTTTCGCCCTCCCCGTTTGATATAGCCGTAGCCTGTGTGAGGCTCCTCCGCCTCAACACCCAGAGAGACAAGCGCCCCGGTCAGGGCATGTTGTTCAGCGATTTTGAGTGCCTGCTGAAATGTCTTGATATCGAGTATTCTATGATCCGCAGGTAGCACCAGCAGAGGCTCATTCTTGCCAAGCGCTACTCTCTGCAAGGCGACCAACGCCAGCGCCGGTGCGGTATTTCTGGCCACGGGCTCAAGAAAGATCGATTCCAGTGGCTGATGGATCTGGCGGCTGTGTTCAAGCACCTTAAAACGATGAGATTCATGACAGATAACAATGGGCTTCTGTTCGTTCACGCCCTTCAGACGAAGCAGAGTTTCCTGAATCAGAGAATGATCCGAAAGTAACCGCAGAAACTGCTTTGGATGGTCTGTCCGGCTTAAAGGCCACAGGCGTGTGCCACTGCCCCCTGAAAGAATAACCGGTATCATGCGTTGTTCACCTTATACTGCGGGCTTGTCATTCTTGGTTAAGTTTCCCTTGAGGGGTATAGTACCGCTCTATACCCGGCTATTAAACAGGGTAATCCGTCCGTTTTTTCTTAAATTTATTGACTCACCTCCCTCCAGGCTTGCACGACAGTTTCCAGAACCCAGTCACCCTCAATGCTTTTTCCAGATGCTGCCCACTTTTCCATGTGTGTAAAGACATAATACTGATAGGCAAGCCCCCAGAGGGCTTCTTCAAACTCCGTCTTGGCATCAATCATTAGCGATAAGAGCTTTTTTGCCTCATCTGGCTCATCACCGATAGCATTCCTGGTACTCCCGATATCAAGAATATCGAAATAAGTAGAGTCATTGACATTAACAGACTGCCCCTCAAAAAATGGTTTATATCTGACCATTTCTTTCACAAGAAATGAGGCCAAATGTTCAGCTAAATCCATTTTTATGGACAACCGGTCCATAACTTCTGAATAGTGCGCGAGGAAAAAAGCATTTTCGGGAGATGATGCAGTACCTGTTTGTAATTCCTTCCCCAGCAGCGTCAGTGAGTTGTAGAATTCATAGCTCAGCTGCTTGATATCATTGGGCAGCGTTGATAACAACAGGATGTGAGCTATATCATGCCAGGCAGCCATAGCCGGGCCAGCATAGCAATGGTCAGGAGTCAGAAAGGGCTCACTGAGTTTCGGGTGGAAGAGTGCCACTGGGTGCAAGCCATTTTTTCGAAGCTTATAGAGCGCTTTTATATCAGGCGCACCAAGAAAAAGAACCGGCTGTTCCGGAGACTGTCCGACAGTGTCACGATAGTAGTATATTCGATTAAACTCGGCAATATCCGACCAGACTTGTGCCATGGTGGGTATTTGCACCAGACTTTTTTCACGGTCGTAGGTAAATGGGGTTAAATTTCTGTCCAAAATCCGAATCCAGGTTAAAACCTCTGCCGCTGTTTGTGAGCCCGTATGGGGACACCGGCTTACAGATCTTCCTGATTTACGGAAAGCGCTCTGATAGCGCTCATCGAGGGTAACCTCGACCCCCTGAAAAGAGTCATCACTCACAGAATCAAGCTTGCCTATCGATGCAGAACCAAAATGTGCAGCCGGAAGCAACTGAGTTATCCAGGCATTCAAAAGGTTGTCAGTGGTGAGTTGATCGGCCAGATGTATATGAATGTAGACCATAAGGTCCAACATTCTGTCCACCAATGCATCATCATTCTTGAATGATGGATTTTCCAAGGTAGATGCTGGCAATATAAAGTCATTATTGCTGATTTTCTCAACCAGTTGTTCTGCTTCCATCCTTAAAGAATCATCATCAATGATGTCATCACGAAAAACCTTCCAGTCTGATGCAGGAACATGACAGAGCAGGTAATACCTTTGATTTTGCTTCAGTCGGTTGAGAAAGTCCGGCTCCTGGTTGAGACAGTTTTCAGGGGCGGCCACCTCATATAACAAAATGTCCAAACCGAGACTTGCCAGAGGCAGTATGAGTATCACTAAAGTGAGGACGCATACAGCTAAGAAATCATTTTTTTTAAATCGCCACGTTAAACCTGTCATCCTGTTTATTATCATGGGTTTTACTCCTTTCACCTTGTTATTCTCAGAGTACTTTTGACTGTTTTCGCTGAGAAAAGTTCATGTCAGCCCCGGAACCTCAGTGAGAATACTCTGCCCTGCGCGGCAATTGCTCCTGCATTGCTCTGCCTCCTGCATCCATGCAGTCCTGTAGCGGCAGCAAATCGGGAAAAAAGCGAGTTCGTTATTTTATGACTAGCTTATAGCCTACGTCTGTCTTAATGATTTCAACCCATCCGGAGAACGGTCATGCAAGAGTACGAAGAAATGATGGGAGAACTGATCGAGCTTGGCATCAATGCCAACCCCATAGCACCCTTTTCCTGCTGCATCCTGGACCCCTGTGGTCAGATTCTGGTGACTGCTGCTTATGCCCGTCATATCAGCCCTCTCTTCAGCGCTGAAGGCCTCGCCCTTCATGCACTGGCACAAAACTATCATGTCCGACGGAATCAGGAGCTGATTCTGTTGACCAATGCCGAGCCGGATTGCGCAGCCATGTCAACGATTCTCTGGTGCAATATGCACGATATTAACATCGCCAGAATCGCATACGGTGCTTCAGGAAACCGTCTCAGAGCACTCTGGGCTTGCACTTTCGGATTCGAAGCCGACGAAATACTCGACCGGGCAGGAAAAGATAATGAATACCGGCCTGAGCTGATCGGCCCAATACTTGAAGATGACTGCCTTGAAGCGTTTGAAGACGCCAGAGCCCTGTCTGATCAGGGTGATCATCCAGTGTTATCACTGGATCTGGACGATTTTTGGATACCAGGAGACTGGATGCTGGAGTTGGAGAGCTAACTGGACAGGGAGCGTCCCTTAATCATTAGTGGGATTGATGGACTCAAAACTGGCTAACAAAGCCATTTTTCTCTAATTTTTTATAGTAGGTAAAGGTTTACACAGACTCCCATCCGCCTCTTCATGGAAGATTAAACCGGTATGCGAATACCCAGTTTTGTCAGCTCAGTCTATCACTCCCTGCAAAGCGGGCTTGGCCGCATCTCCGGTTTATGGCGGGGTCATAAGGTCAAGTATCGGCCCGCACATAACACGCTCCCAACTGGTCAGCCCTTTTCTGCAAAAACCCTGACGCAATGGCAGGTGACTGCCAAAGGCGAAGGAGAGGATCTACTGCAGCTCCGCCACAAGCGGCTCAGGCAGGGCGAACTGGATCAATTTGTAGCTTCTCTGGAACAGCATTATTCAGACTTTTATACAGACAAAGATCAGCTACAGAGCAAAGTAGCCTTTATATTAACCGAGCTTGGAATGGCTTCTGGCCGCGTTAACTCACTGAAACCTTCGGGCTTATTCGCTTCAAAACTGAATGATACAAAGTTGTCTCTGGTTGATCGCTATCTCGCCTGCCCAGACCCTGTTGAGTTTGGCCGAATCTGGTTGAATGACGGGGGCACACTTGATCAGGGTTTTGTGTTTAACTGTGTTTACCCTGCCAGAACAGATGAAGCGCCTCTTTTCACCAACGATGAACTCAGCCAGATGGGTTTTATCCGCCGAGATGGAGACAAAAGTTACAAGCTGGTTCCAGTCGATATTAAGATGGACCATATCGAGCTGATGGAAAGAACCCTCAGATCTCGTCCAGTTAAGGCACTGGTGGCTGAACAAAAAGGCCTTATGACATTACAAAAGCTGGGACACTTCTGTCAGTCCCTTTCTCAACTGGTCGATGACCCCGTGAAGCGTCAGCTTCTTGAACCACTGGATGAAAACAACCTGCCTGACTTGATTGACCTGACCCTCCAACCCGAAATTCAATACTTCCAGGGACTGGACCAATCCATAGAACGTTTTGTGAGCGCATTACAGACCCGGCAGACTCTGGAACAGCAATTGCGAACAGCTGAAGCTGCAAATCCCATTCAGCCAGTTTTGATAAATTGCCTTATCACATTGAGTTCAGCCTCTCTGGATGAAAGCACACAGAGGATGCTGGCAGGAATGTTGTCCGACATTCAACAACAGCAGTTAACGCAGGAAAGACTTAATCGTTACATCCTGGGACTATTGATTCAGGCGCCCGGGGAATTGAAAATGCTGAGTCAGTTTTTTTCTCTCACCGCTCAACATCTGGTTAATGTTCAACCTATCCATGCTATTCAGAACACGCCGTGGCAACAAACATTTCATCAGGACATGGCTTTTATTGTGCAAAGGGTTGAACGATTCAACGATTCTAATGTGCCGTTAAGAAAGCTCCATATTGCGGACATTCCTTCATTGTTGGCCGATGTGGCTTCAGGAGGTGTGACTTCGGGGGATGCGACCTCAGTAACCGATAGCTTTTCCTACGACAAAGGGCTATCACGTCTGTTTGCTCTCGTTGACGAATTACACGATGCCTGTTTAGTGCCCAGTGTTTCATCTGAAACCCGTCAAATGCTCAGAGACCCATCTGAAAAATGGTTGAGCCACATCACAGGAGAAATGACTAAAAGATTGCCAGAAGCCCTGAAGTACGGTCTTAATGATAAAGGATTCGTTTCTCCGGAATTTCTGGGCATGAGACAAAGCATGCATAAAGAGTGGCAATTAATTCTGACCAGCATCAACGATTCCGACAAAATGCTCACTCAATTTGAGATGGATCGCCCAAGAACAGACTTTGAATTCAAAGTAGCCAATGGCAGCAGTAAAAGAAAGGATCAAAGTTACTCTCATGTCGGAAAACCGCTGGAAGTCACTCAACTAATGCGCTTTCTTCGCGACCGGCGCGCTGCCAGCGCTTTATCAAAACTTTTGACTCAGGCTTTTGCTGCCTACCAGACCAAGCTTGAGAATTATCGCCTACATAAGGTGACCCCCTTTCTGCTGACCCCTATGGGCAAGGATGCCCGTGATACCATCCGTATTACAGTCACACAATTGCCAGACGGAAACCTTGCCGTTGATTACACAATGATAGCCGGTAAACCCCCCTATTCATTGGGAGTTAGAGAAGCCGGGATTATGGGACTGGAAACTTATCAAATTTCCGGCAGATCCATTGTTTCCATAGAACCTCTGAAGCGAGGTAAAGTTGAAGCAACAGAACCACAAGTCATGGTAAAGTTAGCCACCAGACAAGGACAAATAGACTGGTATGTTGATGAAAATGGGCAACTGCTTCAGATCCCCTGCCCTTATTTACCGTCAGAACAATAAGCCATCAATAACATCAAATTCTGTCAACCAAGGATGCCTTCTATGCAAATGCTGCGACACGGTATGAAGCTCTTTACTGCAACAGCTCTGACCATTTCTATTAGCGGCTGCTCTCTCCTTCAGATTCAACCCAAAACCAGCTATCAGCAAGACAAAACCTATAAACTGACCATTCTCCATACCAATGACCACCACGGTCGCTTCTGGCAGGACACTAAGGGGCGTTATGGTATGGCTGCCCGCATGACCCTGGTTAACCAGATTCGTGAAGAAGTTCAGGCTAAAGACGGCAATGTTCTATTATTATCCGGTGGCGATATCAACACGGGTGTACCTGAATCCGACTTGCAGGACGCCGTTCCTGACTTCATGGGTATGAACCTGCTCGGTTACGACGCAATGGCCGTTGGCAATCACGAATTCGACAATCCTCGCTCCATCCTCGAAATGCAGGCGGAGCTGGCTAACTTCCCCTTCCTGTCAGCTAATATCATTGACGACAAAACCGGAAAAACCCTGTTCGAACCTTATACCATCTTCGACGTGGATGGACTTCAGGTTGCCGTCATGGGCCTGACGACCAAAGACACACCGAAACAGACCAGCCCGGGTAATCTTGTCGGCCTGACATTTAAAGAACCTATGGTAGTCGCCTCCAAGCTTGTTCCTGAACTGAAAAAAAAAGCAGATATCATCATCGCCACTACTCACATGGGGCACTATGCCGACGCCAATTACGGTGCCAATGCACCGGGAGACGTGACTCTGGCAAGAAGTGTTGACGGCATTGACCTGATTGTCGGCGGTCACTCTCAAGACCCGCTGTTCAAGCCAGACCATCAGAACGGGACTTACATTGTTCAGGCCTGGGAATGGGGCAAATTCGTTGGTCGTGCTGATTTTGAATTTAAAAACGGCGACCTGAAACTGGTTGACTACCGACTGATTGCTGTGAATACGGGTAATACTGAGGTCTTGCTTGCCCAGGATCCAGCCATGCTGGAACTGCTGTCACCTTACCAGAAAAAAGGTGCCAAAATGGTTCAGGAAAAAGTAGGCTCTGTCGACCAGCGCCTTCTGGGGGAACGCAAAGAAGTTCGTTTTGAGCCTACCAATCTGGGTACATTGCTGACAGAAGCCTTCATGGTCAAAACCGGAGCAGACTTTGCGGTCATGAACGGTGGTGGTATCCGCGCCAGCATTGAAGAAGGTGAAATCACTTACAAAGACGTTCTGACCGTCCTGCCATTCGGTAACACTCTGTCGACGGTTGAAATGACCGGTCAGGAGGTTCTGGACTACCTCGCTGTCGTTGCTATCAAGCCCGCCAACAGTGGTGCCTTTGCTCACTTCTCAGGTATTGAAATGACAATTAATGGCGGCAACGTTGGCGATGTCAAAGTAGCAGGTGAGAAGATCGACACCGGAAAAATCTACAAAATGGCCTTGCTGAGCTTTTCCGCTGAAGGCGGAGACAAATATCCCAAACTGACTGACAAGCCGGGCTATATTGATACTGGCTTCGTGGATGCAGACGTCCTGCGGGAATACATTAAAAACAACTCACCTCTGAAAGCATCAAAGTTTAAGCCGGAAGGTGTTATCCGCTTGTAAACTCGGCAACAACCCCCTGTGTTTGCTGAATGTCAATGATGCTGGCACAGCCTCCTTTCTCCATTTATATACTCTCAGAGTCTTTCTGAGACAATAAACCCCGGATAAAGACCGGGGTTTATGAACCAGGTTAACCTGAAATCACTCTTCTTCTTTAGTGATCTTAACCTTTGCGCTTTCTCTGAGACTCTTCAGATATTCGTTAAAGAGGTTACGCCCATTACCATTAGCAATGTAACTCGCCATCAATCGATCACGGGCAGCATCTGCCTCGCTTGGCTTGCCTTCAACCACCTTGCTCAAGGCAACAAGGGCAATATCACCATTGGCCAGCTCAACAGAAGAATAAGTTGACTTCCCGTCCTCAGGATGAGGCATTTTGAACGATTCAGTCAGTAGCTGCCGAGGAATGCCCTGCTCCCTTCTGGCAACTGTCTTGACCTCGGTCCACTCCAGACCATCAGACTCAGCTACCTGCTGAGCCGTTTCACCAGCTACCAGTTTTGCCTGCAGAGCTTCTGCCCTGTCGACCAACTGCTCACGGGCTTTTTCAATTTTGAGAGCCTGAATAATGCTGTCCTGCACTTCAACCAGTGGGCGCAGTTCTGGTTTAAGATGCTTTTTAACTCTCAGTACCATGGCCTTTTCTGAGGACAACTCAATCAGCTCACTGTTGGCTCCCAGCTCAAGCACATCGTCACTGAAGGCTGCTGCAATCACTTTAGCATTTGAAGTTACATCGGTGCTACCACCCTGACGGGTGAAAGGCCCTGCAGACTGAATGGTCAAACCCAGTTGCTCCGCCGGTTGCGCCAGATCAGATGCTTCAAAGCTGATATCCGCCAGCTGTCGGGTTTTGTCCAGATAAATTGTCTCAGTTTCCTGACGCTTGAGATCAGTAGCAATTTCGTCTTTCAGCTCATCAAAGCTTGGAATGACAGGTTTCTCACGGGAATTTAATTTGATGATCTGAACACCAAATTCAGTATCAACTGGCTTGGAAACCTGACCTGGTTCAAGAGAGGCGACAGTTTCATCAAAAGTATCACCAAAGATGCCGGGTTGGACCTGCCCCATATCACCGCCTTTAGCAGAGGTTACGGGGTCATCAGAGTACGCTTCCGCCAGCTTGGCAAAAGCTTCACCCGCTTTCAGCTTGGACTCTACTTCTGCAGCTATTTTATGAGCTGCTTCCAGCGACCGCTTTTCACCGGTCTGTATCAGAATAGTGGACACTGTCTGAGTATCGGCAGCATTCTCTTCAATGTCCTGAAGACGACGCTGATACTCATCTTTAATTGCCTGCTGATCGGCCTCAAGATCGTGCACCATAGAAGCCTTATCCATTTCCACGAAACTGATCTCAACTTGCTCTGGTGTCATATACTGCTCACGATGAGCTTCGTAATAGGATTTGACCTGATCTTCAGTCGGTTCGATGCTGTCTCGAACTTTTGCAACATCAAGGGTCAGCCAGGCCATTTCACGCTTCTGGTTTTCCAGCGCAGTCAACCTACTGATCTCTGACGGGGTCACAAACTCGGAACCTGCAACACCGGCCTGAATTTGCTGCAAAACCGTTTCATCGCTCAACAACGAACGGAACTGGGCTGGAGACATTCCCAGGCTGCGAACCATCATCAGGAAGCGATCCTGATTGAATTGACCGTCCTGCTGGAATTCGGGCATTCTGACGATCATTGCATCCAGTTCTTTCTGGCCCAGGCCCATGTCGCCATTTTTGGCTTCCTGTAATAGCAGGGTACGATCAATAAGAGACTGGAGAACCGACTCTCTGAGCTGTTTTTCATCAATCAGGGATGGGTCAAACTGATCACCCATCTGTTGAATCAGCATTCTTCTCTGCTGCTCCAGTGACTGTACCAACTGGGCACGGGTAATATCTTCGCCGTTAACGCTAGCAACGTTAGGATTATTCGGATTCGGCGCCAGTGTTTCCAGACCAGTAATCGCCATCATAAAGGCAATGATGCCGACAACAACAAATGTTACCCAGCTCTTTGCCTTATCCCTCATTGATTGGAGCATACTTACCTCAGGTTCCGGGCTCGCTTTAGCTTTATATACATAGGGACACGAACCTGATGTTCGAGCCTTGTGACGATGACATCGCATACCTCTCTGCAAACGCTTGAGAAGCATCATCAGATGCTGCTGGCATGACCGGCATTTCTGACCCGCATAATAGCGGTCCAGAATCTCAGGCATCACCAACAAAAAAAGCGCATCTCAAGATGCGCCTTTTCGGAAAGCAGCAAAAACTGGACAGCCTTTAATGAAAACAACTGCAGATTCTTGCCACAGTTCCTTTGTGGTTTACTGAAGTCTCAGGACTTCATCCCGGGCGCGTGATCAGCTGTTAACCGCGTCCTTGAGAGCTTTACCAGCCTTGAAGCTAGGAATTTTGGAAGCAGCAATCTCAATAGGCTCACCGGTTTGAGGGTTACGGCCAGTTCGAGCCGCACGCTCTTTAACAGCGAATGTACCAAAGCCAACCAGTACAACCTGTTCACCATCTTTCAGTGCATTGGTGACAGAGTTAATAATGGCGTCCAGGGCACGACCAGCGGCAGCCTTGGGAAGGTCAGCAGATGCCGCAATTGCTTCAATCAGCTCGGACTTGTTCACTCTATTCCCCTTCTTTCTACGATGCTTTAATAGCCAAAAATAGCTATAGCCAAATACTAGCTAGTTGGTACTGAAGACAGTTTAAGTGCCCCAGATACCTTGCCTGACGGGCGCTTTGCTATGCTGCGTGATTTTAGCTGAAAACTCAAGCAATAGCGCAGGCTACCCGGTAATTTCTGCAGTTTTCTGTTTAATCTGATCGTATGTACCAATCAAACAGTTAACAACAGTTCCCCACTTATTACATAACGGCCAAAACCACTTCGAAATAGCGCCATTATTCCACCTGAAATAATTGAACAGGATCAGGAAGAAAAACTGTATCGAACGAGTTGTGCGATAATATCCGAAACGTATAAGCACTGGGCTCCCGGATCACACCAGAGCCCACATAGAGGCAGCAGACGCTTTTTATACCAATGCCCTATGGTAACTGTCAACAGCGTAAGCACCCATCAATACTGCCTCTCCTCATTATTTTCTAAAAAAAGGCCAGTACCAATGTACCAGCCTATTGTTTCAATCAGATCATTATGATCAGTGGGTCTTGATTGATCGGTCCCGGTTAGAAGCAGTCTTTGTTTTAAGCCCCTTAACCTGCTCTTCATCGCTGGCGGTTGGAGTATATTGCAGAGCAACCTCCAGCACTTCATCAATCCACTTCACAGGTACGATCGTAAGGTCTTCCTTGATATTCTCGGGAATCTCTTTGAGATCACGGCGATTCTCTTCCGGAATCACGACTGTCTTGATACCACCCCGATGCGCCGCAAGAAGCTTCTCTTTGAGACCGCCAATGGCCAGCACCTGCCCCCTCAGAGTGATTTCACCGGTCATGGCAACATCAGCCTTAACCGGAATATCAGTCAGTACAGAAACCAGCGCTGTACACATACCGATACCGGCACTTGGACCGTCCTTGGGCGTAGCACCCTCAGGGACGTGAATGTGCAAGTCGTTCTTCTGATGGAAATCCTGAGGGATACCCAGAGTCTGTGCTCTGCTGCGAACAACAGTCAGGGCCGCCTGGATAGACTCCTGCATCACATCCCCAAGAGAACCCGTCTTGGTAATCTGGCCTTTGCCGGGTACCGCCATTGACTCAATAGTCAGCAGCTCACCTCCAACCTGGGTCCAGGCCAGGCCCGTGACCTGACCTACCTTATCCTGATCTTCTGCCTTGCCGAAGTTAAACTTGCGAACCCCAAGGAAGTACTCCAGTGATTCTGGTGTTACTTTATCGTGACGCTCTTCAGCAGAAAGTGCTTCATCCTTCACCGACTTACGGCAGATTTTGGCAATTTCCCTTTCCAGCCCCCGGACTCCCGCCTCACGAGTGTAATAACGGATAACATCACGAATAGCGTCTTCTTCAAACTTCAGCTCTCCGGCCTTCAGTCCACTGCTCTTGATCTGCTTGGTCACCAGATAACGCTGAGCAATATTCACTTTCTCGTCTTCGGTGTAGCCCGGAATACGGATCACTTCCATACGATCCAACAGTGGCGCCGGGATATCCATGGAGTTGGAAGTGCAGACAAACATGACATCTGAAAGGTCATAGTCTACTTCCAGATAGTGATCGTTGAATGAGTTGTTCTGCTCAGGGTCCAAAACTTCCAACAAGGCCGAAGAAGGATCGCCCCTCATGTCAGAACCCATCTTGTCAATCTCGTCCAGCAGGAAGAGCGGGTTACGCACTTCGGACTTGGCCATTTTCTGGATGAGCTTGCCAGGCATAGAACCTATGTAGGTTCTTCTGTGCCCACGAATTTCTGCCTCATCACGAACCCCGCCGAGAGCCATTCGGACAAACTTGCGGTTGGTCGCTCTGGCAATGGACTCACCCAGGGAAGTTTTACCAACACCGGGAGGTCCGACCAGACAGAGAACAGGCCCTTTTATTTTGCGAACGCGTTTCTGAACTGCGAGGTATTCCAGGATACGCTCCTTCACCTCTTCCAAACCATAGTGCTCTGCTTCAAGGATATCCTGCGCCCGCTTCATGTCATGACGAACTTTACTGCGTTTTTTCCAGGGCACGCCAATCATCCAGTCGATATAACCCCGAACTACAGTCGCCTCAGCAGACATGGGTGACATCATCTTGAGCTTGCCCAGTTCTGCCATGGCCTTTTCTTTCGCTTCGGCAGGCATACCGGCATCGTCAATCTTCTGCTTCAGCTCGTCCAGCTCATTGGGGGCTTCATCCATATCACCCAGTTCTTTCTGGATAGCCTTCATCTGCTCATTCAGATAGTATTCACGCTGGCTGCGCTCCATCTGCTTCTTGACACGGCCACGAATTTTCTTTTCAACCTGCAGAAAATCCAGCTCGCCCTGCATAATACCAATCAGGTATTCAAGCCTTTCACCCAGATCTTCGACCTCAAGCACCTTTTGCTTGTCCTCGATTTTCATGGGCATATGGGCAGCAACAGTGTCAACCAGTTTGGATGGAATGTTGATGCCTGTCAGGGATGTCAGTACATCAGAAGGCACTTTCTTGCTCAGCTGGACGTATTGTTCGAACTGGGACATCAATGACCGGGTCAGAATTTCTGACTCGCGTTCACTGACTTCCGGCTCAATGAACTCCCGGACTTCCGCCACAACATAGTCGTTGCTCTCGTCCAGACGGTTTATAGCAACACGGCCCTCACCCTCAACCAGAACCTTCACGGTACCATCAGGCAGCTTTAGCAGCTGTAGAATGCTGGCGAGCGTACCTACGTGGAAAATATCATCCGCGGTCGGATCGTCCACCTGAGCGTTTTTCTGAGCCACCAAAAGAATTTTCTTATCCTGCCCCATGGCAAGATCCAGAGCCTGAATGGACTTGTCACGCCCGACAAACAGCGGGATCACCATGTGCGGATATACAACTACGTCCCTGAGAGGTAACAATGGCAGATCAAAGGGCTCTGACAGATGCAAAGTATCGTTTTTATCCATGACTCAGTCCCCTAACGGCATTTCGACTTACATGACTCCGGTATTATAATGCTCCGGAACAGCTTAAAACGGGCTACATTCTACTTGCGTGCAGCAGCGCTCGCTTAAGCTTTAAGATGCTTCTTTTTTGCGGAAATTACAATAGTGTTTATTGCTTCCAACTATGGTAGATTCATACTAGTCAGATATCCTTCACTACACTGTCTTTGAACTAATACCCAAACAGGCAATGCCCTGATTTCCAAGAACACGCCTTAACACCCGTCCGGCCAGCAATATTTAAAGACTTTGGTGCCACATTAATACCAACTGAAAACATTGCTGAAACGATTTATTCAACCGGGCATGACTGACACTTTTCTATCCGCCTCACACGATGTTACTAGAAAAAGAACACGTAAACTCCAACTCCAAAAAAACAAGCCTGTCTTTATTTTTTAACAGCATCCAACAGCTTTGAGCGGTTGTCGATTTATACCCAGACAAAAAACCCTGCCTAAAAGCAGGGTTTCCAGATCTATAAAAACCTGTACTGAAAGTCAGCTGTCGTCAGAAGCAGCCTTTTGTGTTTCTGTATTTTCATAAATCAGCAGTGGGTCGGACTTGCCTTCTATCACAGAAGCATCAATAACTACTTTGGAGACTCTCTGCTCTGAAGGAATGTCGTACATGGAATCCAGCAGAACACCTTCAAGAATGGATCGAAGACCACGAGCACCAGTCCTGCGCTCCATGGCTTTCTTGGCCACCGCTCGCAGAGCATCTTCACGGAAGTCGACATCGACATCTTCCATTTCAAATAGTTTTGCATACTGCTTGGTCAAGGCATTCTTGGGCTCGGTCAAAATCTGAACAAGAGCTTCTTCATCCAACTCTTCGAGTGTTGCAACCACCGGCAGACGACCAATAAATTCCGGTATCAGACCAAACTTGACCAGATCTTCCGGCTCGACCTCTTTGAAGGTTTCGCTCAGATCCTTCT
>NZ_JAHHPN010000280.1:0-5304 GCF_024606325.1 Endozoicomonas sp. ONNA1 | reverse complement strand
ACTTCAGGGACAATGTACCTAAATGGTCATTCTCCCACGCAGAAAGTATTCCTTATTCTTACGCTCTGGGTAGATTCTTCGAGTCAAGGATTGCAGCGCCAGAGGAAACCCCTCCCTGAAAAAACAACTCAATTTTACTGGCGTTGAACTTTTGCCACTGTGAACTAAATTCTCTCAACAGCTTATCGCAACAGCCATGAGCGATTGACAGCCATGAGCGAATAAAAGTCGCTTCCTCGTCTACTGTAGCAATCGCTTTTCACGGCAATAAAAGCACTCAATTCCGAGGAAGTAGAATGACACATTCTCGCCCCAACGCATTAAGCCTTGCAGTGGCCATTGCAGTCTGTTCTTCCATCATTGGTACACAGGCTCTGGCCAATCGCAGACTTCAGACAAAATTTGTCGGTATTCAGGACAATGCGCAAGCGGAGCTGATCCGGAGTGAGGTCATAGTCAAGCCAACTTTAGACGATGACCAGCAGCCAATACCTAAATCCTTTACCACTACCTACCCTGATCGGACTCGATTCAGTGCATATTTCATTCCTTCTTTCACAGACATTCTTTCCGGCATCGACGCCGACGTTTCCATTGTTGATCTGTTTGAAACGGACGAGAATGACGTTGCTCAGAAATACACCAAAATCCTGAAGGTGGGTGATGAGGACGTCTTCAGGTTCACCCATAACCTTGAAGAAGAAAAACTGATCATTGAAGTCAGGGCCGGAATGACCGATCAGGATTCGGTTGAGGCTGTGCTTGATCAAATGGATAGCACCGAACCACTGGAACCGTTGACAAAAATCGCCAGACCCGCACAACTGAACGAGGTGCTCGAAGGTGCTAATGAAAGAGCAGGAAAACTCGGGACCCGTGATCACTATGTTGCCCTTGCCACCATTGAAATAGAACAAGCTGAAGTGGATGGGCGTACCTTCATGCGTCTCATCTCCGGGGGGGATCAGCCTCCTGAACTGAAACGTCTGGGTCAATCACTTTTCGTCAATGATGAGGCTCTCCTGGCAGCAGCCACCTCTGCCTATTTTCAGGTTCATGTCCTGAGAAAGGATTTACAACAGCAGGCGCTTAATGAACTGTTAAAACACAGCAAACCCATTGGATATGTTGTACACGTCGAAGATGACACGCGGGCTTACTCCGTGCCTGTGGGCTATCCAAAGCTGGAAGTAACCGAAGCTCCGGGGGAGGTTATTGTTTTCCATGGTCATATGCAGTATCCGAACGATATCGCCTTTATAGAAAACCTCCATAAATTCCTGGAAAAAGCTGAGAGTAATTACCCCGTTGATGCACTAAAAACACAGGTTAATAGCTACGATACCATGATCTATCAGTACGTTATTCGCAGCAGGCAGATGGCACTGCTGGAGGAATCAGCGGCACATTACGAACAGTACAAAACTGAATTTAAAACCTATCCACTGGCGAGGCTTGCATACTATGAATATCTCCGGCAGGCATTGACCAGTGCTACTCCGGATAATGCCTATCAATTTGAATTCACATTTGCACACATCAAAGCTGCCTGGTCTGTCATCACACCAGCCTGGTTACAGTTTCAACTCGAAAAACACTTCGGCTTCAAACCCGTAATTAGAAATCTTCTGACTAATCAACGCTTTATTCGGACGTTAAGTTCTGTTGTCAACATTATCAGCGAAACGCAGGTCGGTCCTCCCGGGGTCGACGAAGAGTTTTCTGCCAAAGTGATTAGCGACATGACCAGGCAGCTGCCTGAAATGTATAAAAGCCTGGAGGAGCTACAGACAAAAGAAGCCATAATCCTCCAGATTAGAAATAAGTTGCAGCACACAACGGGTGCAGAGGTTACCAGTGAAGAGGAAAAACTCAAAGCACAACAAATAAGCCAACGAATCGGGGATGAGCTTTTAAAGCTTCGTGCCGAAATGGAAGCGCTGGAAAACCGGGAACAGGCACTTCAGCAGGAAAGCAAACGAATTCCAGCCCTGGCACAACAACTTCGTGATGCCAGAAAGGTTTACAATTCTGAAAGAGCAACAATGCTTAGCATAGATGACTGGGATGATACCCTGCCACCAGAAGAACAAGCCACACGCACCCGGGAGAGACTTAATGAAATCTTAACAGCCGTTGCCGCACCGGGACTGCCTGAGGAAGACACTGTAAAAACAAATCTGGCCGTTATTGAAGGTCAAATCGGTATTATTCCAGATAATGAAAATGATCTGGGTGCCCGCTTTCGGTCCGTTCAAACGCATCTTCAGCAACAAAGCACCAGAACAGACGCTGCAATCAAAGCCCGCTATGCAACCATTGCCGCTCATTTAAACCCTCAGGGTGTTGATAGCAATGCAGATATTGATGCTCAAGAAGAACAACTGATTCAAAAAATTAAGACAATGAGTGCTCAAGAGCAACTTATGCGTCAGCAACTGTATAAAATGGACGATCAGCGCGAAATAGAGAATTCTTACACCAGGACCAGAAAAAGGGCTGTGGCAGCGGTTCTTGGTATTGATCTACGTGAAAACACCCTACTGGAAGACCGTGCCACCCTGGAATCAACAGTCTATTACAAGCTCTACAAACTTAAAGAGCTGGAAGAAGAGCTGGAAGACATCAGAACACCAGACCACCCCAAAGCCAGACCTGAAGTACTTGAGAAACTGGCTGCTGTGGAAAAAGTCCTGAAGATTGATGACTTAAATGGAGAGGACGATGTGTATTACCGTCGTGAAGCCATTTCTAAAGAAATTCAGACATTCCTCATAAAAACCAGACTGCGGGTAGAGAGAGAAGCGCTGGAGATACTGAAAACCGTAGAAAAAATACTCGAGATCAATGTCAATGAAGGTGATGACAAAGCAACAAGACTTGGCAGGATTCGTACAAAATTTGACAACAATGAAGTCTCAGAATCCATGCTGGATACGATAGGACAAACTCTCTGGAAAGAAGACATCACAGCTGCGAGCCAAAAATGGGCAGTAAAATACGAGAAGCTTCAGAGGCGTCTTACCTTTTATGTCGAAGATGCGGATGGGCAAGTCATAAGACAAAATACAGAGTTGCTTAAAGATATAGAGGAAGAGCTGCAGATCTACTCCATTGTAAGATATAAGGCTAAAGAAAGAGGCAGGGCTTTTCTTGCCAGGCTGGCCAATGATCTGGGGGTAAAATTTGAAAACGATGCCCCCCTGTCTGACAACAAGTATGTTCTTTACAACCAAATTTGGGCATTAAAGGAAGAAGTAGAGGAAGTCTATGACAATGAAGATGTCAAAAGAGTCAGAAACAATGAAATAGCTCATCAACTCAACATTCAGGACTATAAAGATGATGCCACTATCGAAGACCAAAACATTCTCATTAACAAAAAACTTCAACGGTTGGATGAAGAAGTTTTAAAAACAGGTTTTGCTGACGTTGACGGGCATATTACGGCCATTGAAAATGAGCTTGACAGACAAATGGCCCGCCTGGGCCCTAAACCCCGATACGTCTATGATCGTGAGGTAGTCACTGTCAGGCGGGCAATAGAAGAAGCTGAAAGTGAGCTGACAGGTGTTCAACGCAAGCTGAGCACGCTTCGTGACAAGCAGGTGGCATTTTTGGTGAGCCGTGCGGACCTCCAACATACTTCGGATGAAGAGGAAACACCTCTCAAACAGGGCATTAAACAACTTCAGAACGAGTTGGGTCTGGCTGCAGGTGATGAGCAAACCTTTAAAGATCGAGTAGACGACATCAAACATTTCCTGCGGACATGCAGCGCAGAAAAACGGGATGAAGTCCTTGGGAAAGCCACAAAAGCACTGAATATTCAGATAAATGGTGACCTCGGTTTACTGGAAGAAGCTGATCACTTTATTGCCAATAAAGCCTATTCAGAGAGTCATGATCAGGACGAAACCCATGAAGTCCGGGGTAAACAGCGTTTTGCCACGAAAGAGTACATTCAGGTCAGGAAATTCCTGCGTGTGCATGACAAGAAAGTGATGGATGTAAACGATGCAAGGGCTCAGGAGGATCATGCACGAACGAATCTGGTTCGTAAAGAACGGGAAATGATCGATTTTAGAATCACCGTTGGGCCGTCTGAAGCAGTACCCAGGTACGAAATGGCTCAGCTGGCTTTAGCCCTGAGACGTAAAAGTGAAGCTGTTTCCAAAGCAAAACAGGACTTGGCGGATCATGACGCGCTTCTTGAAGCCACTGAGGAAGCCGCGGGTCTTAAGCCAGACTCTACTGACACCCTTGAAGACCGGATTAATGCCCTTAGATACAAACGGGTACAACTGGTCTGGGATGGTGGTAGTGTCGGCAAGATCCGGCAACTGAATCAGGAACAGGCCAGCCTGGAAGGTGAGATTGAAATCAGGAAAGCCTGCATTGAGAGAATGAAGGATAACCTGAGGATTGCAGAGAAAGTTGTCGAAAATAACGATGATCCCTTCCAGTACACACCGAGACAGACAAAAGTTCAGGCCGCTATGAACGCCTTCACACAGCAACACCCTCTCAAGCAACAAGCACTGGAAGCAGCCATCGGTCTGACAGAATTAGCAGCAGAAAGCGGTAATGCAGAACCGTTCCTTACGACACCATTCTTTTCGACTTTCGATTTTAAAGATGAATTTGCACCGATTCTCTTGCAGGCAATGGTTGGAGACAATCTGACCTTTGATCAGGCCCTTCGGATTGTGAAAGTATTCAAGAGCCTGAAGACGACCTTCCCACCCAGCCCTTTCGAGCCAACGGAAGATCGGCCTCTGAATGTCCTGAAAAAAGTTCAGGAGCTGGTGTACAGGGCCAGGAATGAGATGGCAACCGGGGCTCAACAATACGACGGTGAAATACGCGGTATGGGCAAAAGAGCCATTCATTTCGTCGAACATGAATCAAAGGATCTGACAACTTTCCAGAAATACTTCACTGCCGGTTCTGGCAATGGTAACAAGATCATCGCTTTGCTGCGAGACGGTCTGATCAGTAAGGTTGAACTTCAAAACTACATGAAAGCCATCAGGGGTGCCGATGGTTATCAGCCAGTGGAAGAGTTTGAACACTTCCTTGGCTACAGACACGGCGTTAATGTGATTCACTTCAGTGCCGTTGTCCATATGCTGTCCGACAAGGGCGCTGAGGAATTTATGCAGAGTGCCTTTATGTTTGTCCCCGTGACTGCCACTGGTCCGGCGGGCATGCAAGAATCTATTGTCGGCATGAAAGAGTTCTCAGCGGCGGTCATCGCCAACTACGTTCTTGACGATATTGCCTTTGAAAACGGCCGCAAGA
>NZ_JAHHPN010000279.1:0-4920 GCF_024606325.1 Endozoicomonas sp. ONNA1 | reverse complement strand
ACCAATTTATTGCAACCGCAGTAGGACAGCCTTAAGTCCGACAGGCTGCTAGCATGGGAACGAGTCAAAAGCAAAGCTTCTTCAGTTGAATCTCAGAGTTGTTAATCTCTGTAGGGGACAATTTCGAGACAAAGCTAAATTCGCCCAATAGCTAGCGGATTTGCCATTTTGAACTAAATTCACTCAACAGCTTACCGGAACAACAATGAGCGATTCACAGCCGTGAGCAAGTAACAGCCGTGAGCGAATGGAAGTTAGTTCCTGGTCTGGTGTGGAAATGTCTTAACGGTAGTCAAAGTAATCAGCTCTGAGGTAGTCGGATGGCACATGCTTGCCCCAACGCACTGAGCCTTGCTGCGGCCGTTGCCATCGGCTCTTCAATTATTGGTACACAGGCACTGGCCGATCGCAAGCTGCAGACAAAATCTGCCGATATTCTGGGCAATAAACATGCAGAATTCACCTGGAGTGAGGTCATGGTTCGGCCGACTTCAGGCCCTGACCAACAGCCAATACCCAAATCCATTACAACCACTTACCCTTATGAGCCTCTGCTCAGTGTGGACTATGTTATTCCTTCTTTAAGCTTTACAGAGGTTCTTTATGGTATTGAGGGTGGCGCTTCCAGTGTTGATCAGTTTGAAACAGACGAGAATGACGTTGCTCAGATGTACACCAAAGTCCTGAAGGTTGGTGATGAGGGCATTTTCAGGTTCACCCATAATCTTGAAGAAAAGGAACTGATCATTGAAGTCAGAGGCAAAATGACCGATCAGGATTCAATTGATGCTGTTCGTGATCACTTACACCAATCATTGGAACCGTTAACGAAAATCGCCAGCCCGGAACAACTGGCTGATTTGCTGAAAGCTGCCAACAGCAGAGCAGGAAACCTGGGCAAACACGATCACTATGTTGCCCTTGCCATCATTGAAGTTGAAAAAGTTGAAGTGCGTGGTCGTACCTTCATGCGTCTTATTGCTTCGGGCGATCAGCCCCCTGATCTGCAAAGTCTGGGTCAATCGCTCTTTGTCAATGATGAGGCTCTCCTGGCAGCAGCCACCTCTGCCTATATCCGGGTTCATGCCCTGGGAGAGGATTTACAACAGCAGGCTCTAAATGAGCTGTTGGCACACAGCAAACCCGTCGGATATGTTGTACTCGCGGAGGATGATACGCGGGTTTATCCTGTGCCTGCGGGCTATCCAAAGCTGGAAGTAGCAGAAACTCCGGGCGAAGTTATTGTTTTTCATGGCCAGAAGCTGAATCCGAATGATGCCGCTTTTGTAGAAAACCTCTATAAGCTTCGGGAAGAAGCTAAGGCTAATAACCCCGTTCATTCAGTAACAACACAAGTTAAAAACTATAAGGTTGAAAGCTACCAATACGTCATTCGAAGCAGTCAGATGGCACTGCTGGAGGAGTTTGCTGCGCGGCATGGTGCTGAAGCTAACGAAGGTCAAATAACGCTTGAATACGAAGATAAAGTGGCTGCGTTTGCGCTGGCAAACTATGAATCTCTGCTGCAGGCATTGAGCAGTGCTACTCCAGACCGGGCAGGTGAATTTGAACTCACACCGGAACAAATCAGAGCCGCTTCAACAGTCATCACGCCAACCTGGATGCAGAGCCAACTTCTAAAACACTTCAGCTTCAAACCTGCACTTAGAGATCTTCTAACGAACCCGCATTCTGTTGAGAAGATTCTGAAGCATATACCCATTGTCGCCAAATCAGTGACCAATATTTTATACAAAAACAAAAAGTTTGCTTTCCATTTCCTGGACAACATGGTCAGAAAGCTCACTGAGGTAGACAGCGAGCTCGAAGAGCTACTTCAGGCAGTCGAACTCCGCCAGCTTGAATATAAGCAGCAGCACGAATCGGATCCAGCCGATGCCAGTGATGAGATAAAACTGATAGCGCAAGGAATCCATCGGATGATTAAGGATAAACTTGCACAGATTCTTGTGAAGCTGAACGATCAGAGAAGCCTGCAACAGTCGCTTATTCAGGAAATCGAACGAATTCCTCTGCTGAGACAACAAGTTCCTGATGCCAGAAAAAAAGCCAGAAGTGTTTACAACTCCGGACTGGCGATACAACTTGGCATAGATGACTGGGATGACGCCCAACCACTGGAAAGGCAAGCCAGACGGCTCTTGGAGAAAATTGATGACAAGTGCAGCGAGGTTCTCAAAACACGTTATCACTCAACGGAACAGGCTGATGATGGTGCTGTAAAAGCAAAACTGGCTGCGATTGAAGGCCAGCTTGGTATCACTCCCATCAATGAAAACGATCTGGATGACCGCTACCGGTCCATTCAACAGCACCTGATATATAAAACAGAACAGATCATAGGGGATGACCCCTTCATACTTATCATTAAACAACGGCCCGGCGGCGGCCTGGTCCCGTTCGACGAAGCTGACCTGCAGGCCCGTGACCAGGTCAATAAGCAACAAAGCGCCCTCACAGAGGCTGAAAAAGCAGCTGAAATCAAAGCTCGCTTTGCCGTCATTGCGGAACATTTAAACATTCAGAATTTTCGTGGCGATGCAGATATTGACACTCAGCTGGCACTTCTGCTTGAGAAAATTAAGTCAATGAAATCTCATCAACCAAGACTTATGAATCTGAGTACCCGCCAAAATGACCCGCTTGAAAAATACCGCACAAAGAATATTCAAACCGAACAAATGAAGTTTCAGCATTTACTGAACAGACCCGTTCAAAACAGGTACGGTGAAGCTGACATCAAACGCCTGCAGGGCACTGTGGCAAATACTTTTGGTATAGAACTGGAAAACCCCGGAACAAAAGGCCAGATAGCCAGACTTGAAATTCTTGAGAAACTGGATGCCGTAGAAAAAGTCCTAATCCCGGCAATAAAGCGTAGTCTCTTCGACGATGTAAGAACCAGATATAACGAGATTGCCCATCATCTTGGCATTGAGGACTATAAATACGCTGCCCCCGATATTGTTAAGATCCATCTCATTAAAGAAGAACTCAAAAAGCTGTCTGTAAAACTTTTTGCACTGGGTGACCCTGACGTTAATGAGCGTATCGCAACCATTAATGCTGAACTTAACTGGCAAATGGCTCGTCTGGGATCTAAACCCCGATATGTTCTTGATCGTGAGGTAGCCAGAGCCAAAGGAGACATTGAAGAAGCTGAAACTGAGCTGGAGGAACTTCATCGCAAACTGGATGCTATTCATCGTAAAGAAGTGGCATTCACACATTCTACCGACGTCCACCCTGACACAGATAAAGACATCACGGTTCTCAATCAGGCAATGAAACACACTCAGACCGGGTCAAGCCTGACTCAGGGTGATAATCAAACCCCAAAAGACCAATTAGACGGCATTGAACGTTTTATTCAGAAAAGCGAAGACGGTTCAGGAAGACGAGTCGAGATCGTTCAGAAACTGATAGCTACTATTAGAAATCTGAAAATCCCCTTTGATAATGACCCTGATAATCTGTCTGAAGAAGATTACATCAATGCCATAGTAGACTATGCAGCCTCTTACGGTCGGGATAAGGCCGATGAAGTCGATTACCTGGGCAAATTGCCTGAAACCAGGAGACAGTACACTCAAATCACGGAGTTCCTCCATGAGCACGATTTTAGAAAAATGGAATTGGCCTATGCACAGGACGGTGAAAAGCAGGCACAAGAGGAACTGGACACTAAAAATCGGGCGATTGACCATTCCAGAAACATCGATCCGGAAACTAAAACCAAACTTAAAGACGAAAGAGATGCGCAGGCCTTGATTCTGGAATGGAGAAAGGCAGTAGTATCAGAAGCTCAGGCAAATCTGGAGGTTCATGGAGCGTCTCTCAGAGTTATTGAGGATGACGTGGGTCTCAAGCCAGAGCCCACTGCCCGCTTGGCTGAGCGTGTTGATGCCCTGAGAAATAAACAGGTGCAACTGGGAGGGCTCGATGGTACTGGCGGCATGATTCAGCAACTGACCGAGGAACAGGACAGTCTGAACAGAGAAATAGAAATCAGAAAAGCGCGAATAGTGATCTTAAAGGGAGTTTTGGAATCGGCAGAAGAGGCTATCGAAAATGAGGGTGTTTCCTTCCAGTACACGCCGGGACAAGCAAAAATACTGACCGAAATACACACCTACATGGGCGAACATTCATTCAGGAAACAGGCTCTGGAAGCCGCAATGGGTCTGGCGAAATCAGCTGAACTAAGCAGTAAGTCAATACCCAATCTTCAGACTTTTGACTTAGATGATGAATTTGCACCGATTCGCTTGCAGGCATTGGTGGGAGATCATATGACGTTTGACCGGGCCAGACGGACTGTGGAAATCTTCAAAAATCTGAAGACGACATTCACGATCAGGCCCACAGAAGATCAGTCTCTGAATCCGCTGGGAGAAGCCCAAAAGCTGGCGGACAGGGCAAGAAGTCACATTAAAACCGGGCCACAACACTATGACGATGAAATCCACAGCATGGGCGAAGCCGCTATTCACTTCATCGAGCATGAACCAAGGGATCTGAAAAGCTTCTCGGAATACTTTGCTGCCCATTCTGTCAGTGGCAACAGGATTATAGCTCTGCTGAGTGAAAGTCTGATCAGTAAGGTTGAATTAGAGAACTATATGGAGGCCATCAGAGGTGTCGACGAATATCAGACAATGGCTGAATTTGAACACTTTCTTGGTTATAAACACGGCGTCAAGGTGCCTGAGTTCCAAAAGGTTGTCCGGATGCTGTCCGACAGAGGTACTAAGGAATTTATGCACAGTGCCTTTACTCCTGTGACAGCCACTGGCACGACGGGCATGAAAGAATCTGTTGCAGGTATGAAAGTTTACGCGGCTGCGGTCATCGCCAACTACGTTCTTGACGATATTGCCTTTGAAAACGGCCGCAAGA
>NZ_JAHHPN010000278.1:0-4857 GCF_024606325.1 Endozoicomonas sp. ONNA1 | reverse complement strand
ACATCCTCATGGTTGAGCATGCCCTTGCCACTGTTCATGGACGAGAAGGAGCGGAGCAGCTCCATATTGAACTCGCCATCCTTGTCCCGCCATTCCGGCCAGCCCAGTACCTCTTTCACTTCCTCATGTTTGAGCTTGCCTTTGGTATGATTCATGGACGAGAAGGAGCGGAACATCTCAATACTGAACTTGCCATCCTTGTCTTTCCATTCCGGCCAGCCCAGCACGGCTTTCACTTCCTCATGCTTGGGCACGCCTTTTGTGTTGTACATGGACGAGAAAGAGCGGAACAACTCTACATTGAACCTTCCATCCCTGTCTCTCCATTCCGGCCAGCCCAGCACGGTTTTCACTTCCTTATGTCTGGGCACACCTTTGCCATTATTCATGGACGAAAGGGAAGTCAATACATCCAGAGCCGCTAAATATTTCAGTTCATTCTGGCTACGTTCTGCAAAATCACGGATATGTTTTTTTTCATTTTTTAGCATGCTGGTCAGCATGCCGGTATTTTTTATAGTTTCTGGAAGGTGTCCAAAAAAAACAACAGCATTATCGAAGAAGCCATTAAAAGACTTTCTCGTCACGAAACCGAGCAGCTTATAAAAAGTGTATTTGACTGTGATGTTTTTTTTCTTAAATACCTCCATCAGGGCTTGTGCTTTTTCCAGCTCTTCTTTATTTAATTCGTAATGGATATTTGCTTTTACTTTTTCCAATGGGTCATCGGGGATCAGAGTGTCTGCCAGTTTCTTCTTTTTGGCCGGTGCCTCTGAAAAAGCTACTTTTGAATGATTTCTCTTTCTACCCGAGCCCTTCTTTTTTTTCTGTGAAGGTTCTGATAAACCCGGTTCTGTTTCTTTATGGTTTTGTCTTGCTCTTTTTTTACCCACAGTGCCCGACAGGCATCGGTTGCACAAAAACGCTGAAGCTGCTGCCTCATTGTGTATACGACTTAATTCCTGTGTATTGAGTGTCTTGTTACACCGGGAACAATTGACAGCTGAACTTTCGCCACCCTGCCCAGCTGAGGGTTTCAGTGGGTCATCATCTTTACGACCACTGCCATCTGTAGAACCTGATGCCTGTTCGCGGGCTGTGGTTCTGTTCGTCTGGCCGGATTGGCCAGTCTGGTCTGTTGTCACGGTGGTTGATACTTTGAGGATTCTCGAGGGTTGACTCTTTTTCTTGGTACCCACCTGCCGGACAGAATATTTGCCAGCAGTGATCTCACGGTAAGCAATGAGTTTCTGACTGTGCTCGGTTGGCCAAGTCTGAACCAGCCCCGGATGCATCGTGTCAGGGGCTGATCTTTCCAGATCCAGAATGTCCGCTTCAATCACCATAATCCGATCTGACAAAATCCGGGCCAGCGTGGTCCGGTCAGTTATAATTGCCCATAGTCGTTTGATTCGTAACATTCGAAGCAGTTGCCTTTTTTGTTGAAGGCATTTTTGAACAGGGCTGAGAACGAGGGTAAGGTCAGACTGGGGCTCTGGGTCAGGATTCCAGCGGTTTCCGTCGGGTGGCTTATCGCCATCATCTCCCCCGGCAGTAACCGTGGCGATCACGGTAGCGGAAGTGTTCTCAGGAACTTCAGGGGACATGTCAATGTGGCGTGTTTGCTTCATTGGCCAACTCGCCAGGGGACGCAATTGGAGAGGCTCAAGAGGGCTGTTATTCGGTAGCAGCTGAAGCAAACTAAGGGCGAATTGCATAAACCCTGGCGGAAGAGGGTTGGGCTGCTCAGGTTCGGCCAACTTGTTGGCATACAAGAAATGCGTTGGCTGCGGGCCTGAGCCGACCAATCCCACTGCAGGCATTGGCTCCCCAAGCATAATTGTCACCAACAAAAGCAGTGATCGAGCCATTGAGCAGGCGGTTTTGCTTTCTTGTGGGCATCCCATAGACTCAGGCGCATTGATAGATGTTTGCCACATGCACGAGACTGTATAGCACCTTAATGGCTAGCGTGCCGTGAAACACTCATCAAGCAGTTCTAATTCCTGAAAACTCTGATAAATATCAGGATCAACCTCCGATAATAAGGAGTCACGCATTTTTAACCGCTGTATTTCGCTGCATGCCCATTGCCTCCATCCTTCCAGTATGTTGTTATCGATATCGATTTTGGCTTTTTTAAGGACGGCCACTGCATGCGCAAGCTCCATTTCATTCTTGTACTCGTCCAGTAATGTCAGTATTTCGGTGCTAAAAACTTCTGTCTGGTTGAGCTTTAACCATAAATTGCGAAACGCCTGTTTTTCTGTTTTTTCGTCTGGTGGGGTAATGCTTTGTGTTACCGATTCAATGAACGGCTCACAGGCTTCAGCACTCGTGGGTTGGACATTATTCAGGTATTGGGACAGTGATTCTTTGATCTCATCGGGGCATTCTGCCCCTGATGCTTCGATTCTTTCTCTCAGTTTGCCAAGCAAGGATCCAGGCAGCCTCTCTTTATGCTGGTCAAGGGATTTCCATGCGATGAGGTTGATGGTCATCTTAGTGTTGATCAGGTTAGCCAGAACATATACAGGTAAAGGTTTGAAGGGGGCTGCTTCAATGGCATCTTTTGCCCCGGGCTCTCTGTTTGCGGATAATCTGGCTTCGCGTCTTTGAATGTATAACGGGTAATCCAATCTTAAACGCCTTTGCCAATCATCTGCTGTCAAATAATAGTATTCAGGCATATCAGTGATTTTCAAAAAAAACCGGAACTGATCCTCTGACCAGTTGCTGATTTCCATTTTTTCATCATTTATTTTCAGCTGCGGCATTGGAAAACGGTAGATCTGAACACTGTCACCCGGCACCTCAACCTCAAGCCACTGCCCTCTGACAGTGAAGAACATCTCATTGAGGTTGTGCATCAGCACGGTGATATAGCTCAGGGCCAGCTGTTCTCCCGATGGAATAAGTCCAGATACAGGTATCTCAACGGTGTTGGTGTCTGTTGTGCGCATTCCAGAGAGAAAGTGATCGGGGATTTCGTGATCCCAGGGCAGAAGGCAATGGGTTCTGAGTAACGCTTCAAAAAGTATTTGGATGCCTTCTTTTGTGATGTCATGGTTTTTTAGTCCAAGGCAAGCTTCAAGCAGCCGTTTTAACCATTGGGAGGAATGCTCTTTGCTGAGTTTATTCAGGGCGCTCAACGAGGGAAACAGGTTGAATAGAGCCCCTGCATGGTTGGCGTCCAGAAAACGGAGCTGATCATCTTTTGTCAAGGGTTCCAGTATCTCCCAATAGAGTCTTTGCATATAGTCGAGTTCCAGCACCCCCGATAATTGTCGTAACCGGGCTGAGAGCTGTTCCCATTGGCTCTTGTCTGGCAATGATTTCAACCGCCTGACGAAATAGACAAAACGCCCTCTGTATTCATTGGAAGAAAAAAGAACCATTGCTTGATTTAATACGTGCAAAGGCACGGTTTTACCCGAATGTTGCCGCAAAAAATCCCGGTCCTGTTGATTAGCCTTAAGGTAGCACTCGATGCCTTTCCCTCCATAAGAAGACAGAAGCTTTATCAATGATTCCGATATCGGAACGGTTTTAGTCCTTTCATGGCATTGGTAAAACTGTTTTAAAACTGCCCAGCTTATTGACCAGTCTGGTTTATAGGTGGAGAGGTAAAGAGCAACTGTTTTTATCTGGCGATTCCATTTGTCGCCCTCTTCGTTATCAGAGTCGTTATTTTCTTCAGTAAATTCTGTAAACAGCCACTGTTTCAGCTGTGTCTCCCGGTGTTGCAGCGTTTCAGTGGCAGGTAGCCCTTCTGATTTCCAGAGTTTGGTCATAATTTGCAGGAGCAAGTGATTGGGTTTACCCCCGCAACGTGTCCAGTCCAACACTTTTTTCACATGCTCATGTTTGGGCACTCCTTGGCCATGATTCATGGATGAGAAAGCGTTAAACCGTTTCATACTAAAATCGCCATGCTTGTCTTTCCATTCCGGCCAGCCCAGTACCTCTTTCACTTCCTTGTATTTGAGCACGCCATGGTTATGATTCATGAACGTGAAGGCGCGGAACCGCTCCATACTGAACTCGCCATTTTTGTCTTTCCATTCCGGCCAGTCCAACACCTCTTTCACTTTCTTACGTCCGGGCATGCCTCTTTTGGCGCATATGGACGAGAAGGCGCGAAACCGCTCCATACTGAACTCACCATCCTTGTCTCTCCATTCCAGCCAGCCCAGCACCTCTTTCACTTCCCAATGTTTGAGCATGCCCCTGGCATGATTCATGGACGAGAAAGTGCGAAACTGCTCCGTACTGAACTCACCGTGCTTGTCTTTCCATTCCGGCCAGCCCAGCATTTCTTTCACTTGCTCATGGTTGGGCACGCCATGGCCTTTATTCATCGATGAGAAAGCGCGAAATAACTTCATATTGAACACACCATCCTCGTCTTTCCATTCCGGCCAGCCCAGTACCTCTTTCACTTCCCTATGTTTGGGTGCACCTCTCGAGGTGAACATCGATGAGAAGGTGCGGAAGAGTTCCCTGTTGAACTCGCCATCCTTGTCTTTCCATTCCGGCCAGTTCAGCATCTCTTTCACTTCCATCTGTTTGTGAGTGCCTTTACTGGCGTACATAGATGAGAAAGTGCGGAACAGCTTTATACTGAACTCGCCATTCTTATCTTTCCATTCCGGCCAGGCCAGCACCCCTTTCACTTCCTCATGTTTGAGCATGCCTTTGCTACAATTCACGGATGAGAAGGCGCGGAACAACTCCATACTGAATTTGCCATTTTTGTCTTTCCATTCCGGCCAGCCCACTACCTCTTTCACTTTCTCATGTTTGAGCATGCCTTTGCCATTATTCATGGATGAGAAGGCGCGGAACAGCTCCATA
>NZ_JAHHPN010000277.1:0-1256 GCF_024606325.1 Endozoicomonas sp. ONNA1 | reverse complement strand
CATTGGCAGAAAACAGAGCTATTGCCTTACTTAACACGTTCAAAGGCACGGCTTTGCCCGAATGACGCCAGAAAAAATCCCGGTTCTGTTGACTAACCTCAAGGTAGCGTTTGACGCCTTTCCCTCCATAAGAAGACAGAAGCGTTATCAATGATTCCAGCATCAGAGCGGGTTTAGTCTTTTCAACGTGGTGAAATTGTTTTAAAAGCGCCCAGCTGATTACCCAGTCTGGGTTAGGGGTGGAAAGATAAAGGGAAACTGTTTTTAGCTGGCGATTGAATTTGTCATCCTCTTCATTATTCAAGTGGCTATTTTCTTCATTAGATTCTGTCAACAGCCACTGTTTCAGTTGTGTTTCCAGGTGTTTCAGCTCTTCAATAGCAGGTAGCCCTTCTGATGCCCAGAGCCTGGCCATAATTTGCAATAACAGATGGTTGGGCACCCCCCCGAAGCTTATCCAGTTCATCATTTTTTTCACTGGTTCATGTTTGGGCATGCCCTGGCCATTATTTATGGACGAGAAGGCACGGAACCGCTCCATACTGAACTCGCCATCCTGGTCTTTCCACTCCGGCCAGCCAAGCACTTTTTTCACTCGCTCATATGTGGGCATGCCCCGGCCAAGATTCATGGAAGAAAATGCGCGGAGCCGCTCCATACCGAACCTGCCATCCTTTTCTTTCCATTCCGGCCAGTTCAGCATCGCTTTCACGTCCTCATATTTGGGCGGGCCTTTGCCAGCATTCATGGCTGTGAAGGTGCGGAATCGCTCCATGCTGAACTCGCCATACTTATCTTTCCACATCTGCCAGCCCAGAATCTCTTTCACTTCCTCCTCATTTTCAGGCAAGCCTCTGGCATGATTCATGGACGAGAAGGCGCGGAACAGCTCCATGCTGAACTCGCCATTCTTGTCTTTCCATACCTGCCAGCCCAGCACCATTTTGACTTTCTTGTGTTTGGGCACAAATCTTTTGGTGAACATCGACGAGAAAGAGCGAAATAACTCCATATTGAATTCGCCATCCTCGTCTCTCCATTCCGGCCAGTCCAGCATCGCTTTTAATTTTTTATGTTCCTCATGTTTGGGAATGCCTTTGCTGTGATTCATGGACGATAAAGCGCGGAACAGCTCCATATTGAACTCGCCATCCCTGTCTTTCCATTCCGACCAGTTCAGCACCTCTTCCACGTCCTTTTTTTTGAGCATGCCTTTGCCACTATTCATGGATGAGAAAGCGCGGAACAGCTCCATA
>NZ_JAHHPN010000276.1:0-1976 GCF_024606325.1 Endozoicomonas sp. ONNA1 | reverse complement strand
ATCAAAGGCATCTACCCCCAGTTTTCCTACTGGCTGGCCATGCACTTTTTTGCCCCCATCCCCTGGGAAGCGGATCGCTTCTATAACAACCCCGGCTTCAAAGACAACAACCTGACTCTGGATTGGTATCCAGTCGGCACAGGTGCCTATATGATGACAAGGAATGACCCTAACAGGGAAATCATTCTGGAACGAAATCCTAACTTCAGGGATGATTTTTATCCCACCGAAGGAGCCCCCGGTGATAAAGAGGCAGGATTGCTTGCTGATGCTGGAGCAAAGGTACCTTTCATAGATAAAGCCATTTACAGTCTGGACAAAGAAGTTTTGCCTATGTGGACCAAATTCCTGCAGGGTTATTACGACCGCTCAGGAGAAAACCACGGCAACGTCACCCAAAACTTTGACCAGGCCTTGACCATCGGGCCAGAGGGAGTGGAGCTTACCGCAGAGATGCAAGGTAGAGAAATCACTCTGTCCCAGGATGTTAAGCCTGCAGTCTACTATATGGGCTTCAATATGCTGGACGATGTCGTGGGTGGTTACTCCACGGAAAAGCAAAAGCTGCGTCAGGCTATCTCCATTGCCTGGAATTCTGAAGAATATATAGAAATATTCCGAAACGGCTCCGCCATTCCTTTCATGGGGCCCATTCCTCCCGGTATTGAGGGCTCTCTGAAAGGAGAAGCAGGCATCAACACCTACACTCACGACTGGAAAAATGGCAAGGCCGTTCGCAAAAGCATTGAATACGCCAAACAGCTTTTGACTGAAGCTGGCTATCCAAATGGTCGAGATGCCAAAACAGGTAAACCTTTGAAGCTCTATCTGGATGTTCAGGCGCAAGCCACCAGCAAAAGCCTTGAAGACTGGCAAAAACGCCAACTCAAAAAGCTCGGCATTGAGTTAGAGCTCAGAGCGACAGACTGGAATCGCTATAAAGAGAAAATGAGCACAGGTAACCACCAAATGTTCTCCTATGGCTGGTTGGCCGATTACCCTGATCCCGAGAATTTTCTGTTCTTGCTTTATGGCCCTCAAAGCCCTGTCGCCTGTCAATGCGACGGCAACAACAATGCCAACTATGACAATCCTGACTATAACAAGCTTTACAAGCAGATGAAGACTATGCAACCCGGTCTGGAGCGTAATCAGTTAATCGCCGAAATGTTGGATCAGGTTCGTGCCGATGTTCCCTGGTTTACCGGCGAATACCCGAGGGAGTATTACTTGAATAACCAGTGGGTTTCTAATACCAAACGGCATGGCATCTCCAAGGCTACCCTTAAATACCTGAAGATCGATTCAGAAGTGAGAAAACAAAAACAGGCTGAATGGAACCAACCCAATCTTGTTCCTCTGCTGGCAGGCATGGGTATTTTTGTCGCCTGGTTTGTTCCTGCGATTCGCGCCTATAGACGACGACAGAAGCTGGTCATAAATACCGACAAGTAATAAAAGGCTGAAGAATAATTTTCAGGTTTAAGGACGTTCTACCATGCTTGCTTATATTATCAGACGACTGATTTACGCCATTCCTATTCTTATGGGTGTCAATCTGATTACTTTTTTACTTTTCTTTGTGGTGAACACCCCTGACGATATGGCACGGGCTCAGCTGGGTGATAAATACGTCACTGGCGAAGCCATTGAACTCTGGAAAGAGACTAATGGTTACCACCAGCCCCTGTTCTTCAACGATAAAGAGGAAGGCCTGACAGCACTGACAGAAACCATCTTTTTCAACAAATCCATCAGCCTTTTCACCTTTGACTTTGGACAGTCTGAAAGTGGACGGGATATTACCAGCGATGTTTCCCAGCGCGTGTGGCCCAGCGTCATGTTTGCCCTGCCAACACTCCTTATCGGGCTCTGGGTCAACATCTGCATAGCCCTGTTAGTGGTTATGTTTCGCAATGCCGGGCTTGAGAAAGCATTTGTTATCTCTTTCGTTGGCTTGATGTCTGTCTCTTACC
>NZ_JAHHPN010000275.1:0-2584 GCF_024606325.1 Endozoicomonas sp. ONNA1 | reverse complement strand
CGTGCAAGAGTAGACTTTTAATGGTTCTATCCTTTGTTTTCTATGGCCAGGAGCAGTGAGGATAGACGAGAGGATAAGGGTCAAGGAACTTAAAACAGAGGGGTTCATGGATTCTCTCATCCACGGCAAACGTACCTGGCAGGGACAAGCCTTTCATGGCGTCGTCGAAGCAGGTTGATGATTTCGTAGTGCCACATGGGCATTAAGACATGCTGGCCCTCCTGAGCTTATGAAAGGATGTAATCGCCGATACAGACCAAATCGTGAGTAAGGTCAAAAATTGCCATTTCCTCTTCTGTCAGGCCTTCCCTCACGGTGCGAGACGCTTCATCACCCAGTGAGCCGATGAACTCCTTCAGCTTATTGAAAAACTCTTCTGCGGAGTAGGCACCAAGGTTGTACTCATCGACAAGTTCTTTGAAATTCTCCCGCAAATCCTGCCTGCATTTATTCCTGGCGACCATAGGTGTGAGCTTACGCTCTATCAGATTCTTAAATATTGTTCAAATAAGAAACTTTTTTGCTATTCGGCGGTCAAAAAAGATAGTTGAGCATTTCTGATATCGGCAAGACTGAAATTCAGTATTCTGAAACCCATCAGCGGGAACAGGGTGTTCAAAACTTTATAACCAGTAACAAAGTGCGGTGTTCTGTTTTTGGAAAGCACATTGGAAAGCACAAAAGTTGCATTTTTTAGGGAGTTTTAATTATGTTTCCAAGTCTGTCAACGATTTATATTCCGGTCCGATCTTCACCAACAGTATCTGATAATACTATCAATAAATTGGACGTCACGAATCCGCAGGGTGACATTGAGTCCAGTATTGATCTGAATGAAATGCGTGCCAAGGCCAAGGAAAAGAGTAATCTGGTTTGGGCAGGAATTGTCAGCACTGACGTTGATAAAATAACTCATCATGAAATAAAGGTGGCCAGTGGTGAGTCACTTTTTCTGAAGTTTCGTGGATTACGACCAAGTTATGATTGCAAGTTTCGTGTGACTGCCATCAGGCATCGGGATGTGAAAATATTTCTGGTCAGCGACTATACCGATCAGCGAGTGATAGAGGCTTCCGAGATAGTTGGCAAAGAGGGGCAAGATAAAATATTTGTCCTGGCTGATGAGTTGCCAGATTATGCTGAAAGAATGCGAAGTTTTCATCCCTTGTTGCCTAATATCCAGGGCGCTGACGTGAAGGATTTAATAAGCCATCTGGCAAGCAAGGGATTTTATCTCAAAGATGGCTTTGTCCGCTGTAATGGCTGTGAATACCGTGTACCTCTGGAGGAGTTTACCAAGAAAATGAACTCCCCGGAGAGTTATCTGGCATCAATGAAATCAATGCTGCCTTTTCTTAATGACGTATTGTTCAAAAGCGATGCTAATGAACACGATGATAACAATTGTTTTCTGGCCACAACGGATAAGAAAACATTTCTCCGGGTTAGTCACGCGCCAGATCCCAAAGTCGAAGGTGGGTTCAGAGAACAGGGGCACTATACTGTCTGTCAGCATAATGGCACTAATTACATCAAGTACCCAAGCTATACCAAACGGTGGTCCTACAATAAATTGAAAGAAGTGTATGCAAAGAGTTGGGAAAAGAAGTATGCTGATCGCTTCCTGGATCACGATAGTTATTCTCTTCTGTTTACCACAACGGTTCCAAAATCGGCAATGCTGTCTCAGGATGATTTAATTTATGAGGCTTCGCAGATTAAAATCGATCTTGACAGGTTGAGGCAAAAATATAATGATTTTCAGTGCCTCGTGAATCAGTCATCGGTTCATAATCCAGAGTTGGCCAAAGCATTAAACTTGCCTGCGATACAAAGCCTTTTATCCCCTGAAATTGGCCTGCTTTTTTCCAGAATCATCTTCAAAATCGGCGAGAAATCGGCCAAAAACCTGCCATGTCATGATAAACAGGGCTTGCACCATATGGTTGATCAATTGCTGAAATTTATCGAACTTCAAGGTGGTGATGTTGGTGATAAAGGGTTGAAGTGTCTCGGTATATACGCCGACGAAAACGATGCTGAAGCTGCCTGCGTGGATTTTGCTGTGCTGTCAGGGCAGAGCGAAATATCACCAATGCAGCAGCAGTGGCAGGAGCTTGAAAAAGGTTTTGCCCAAGCCATTACCACCACAATACTGAACCCTTTGCGAGAGATATTCAATACCCATGAGTTGGGTGATCCCGTCCTGAGCAAAATCTTTGGCGTCAGCGTGGAGGTTGTCTCACCGTCTGAGGTGCCAGCCCCTGCATCCCTGATGTCTGTGCGCAGACGTAAGGCATCGTGAGGGGCGGTTCATGTGGTTGTTGACAGAAGCCGCCAGAATGAAGGGCACGAACCTATCGGTATCCCCCCATCATAGACACGAGACCACCGGTTGACCTTTGTCGTTTGTATCGGAATGTATAGCACCGCACCAGGCAGTGTGCCATGAAAGGAGTTGGCGAACATCTTGTTTTTTTGGGTATTCCAATGCCCAGACGTTAGCAGTGCCTTTTCCTCCTGAGCCTATGACAAGCAGAAATCAATCGCTTGACTTTGCATCATCAAGCTTACGTTTTCGGTG
>NZ_JAHHPN010000274.1:0-1002 GCF_024606325.1 Endozoicomonas sp. ONNA1 | reverse complement strand
ACACCAAGGGTAATCCTGTCACGCCTCTTGAGGCGGCACTGGACCTGCAGCGTTCATTCTATGAAAACTCAAAGCGCAACCGGTTTATCAGGCAGCTGATAGAAGCTACAACCGATAAAACACGTACTTTGAATGACCCTGATATTCTGTCTTCACTTCGACCGATCATACTACCTGACTGGACACTGCACGAAGTTGGCGACAACAACCTAAGGATTTTGTATAAGATTGTTCAGGATATAATCCACAGAGTCAATCAATCTGACCAGCAGCCACCCATAGGACAATTTGAAAAATGCTGCTTTACTGAGTATTTCGTTCAATTGTTCCTGCTCTATTCAAACCCACTTGAATTTATTCGTGAACTGTTAGAGAAACTGTCAGATTCTGTCATAAGCCGTGATATCATGATTTTTGCGCCATCATTGACATTCTCCATCCCTTTTCGCGATACCTTTATACAACTTAAAAAGCACCCATCACGCCATGAATTAGCACGCTTTTCAAATGAGCTGATAAGGCAGGCACATAATTCCCATTCACTACAAGTGCCTTTAATAGAACCTGTCATCAGTCACAGTGGTAATACCGCCAACGATACAACTGCCAGCAATGGTAATAGGTTCACTGATCCCATCCGGCAATTTAATAGCTACCACAGAGCCTCTGGCTCTACCAGCTGTTCCTCTGACTCTCTGAGATACTTACAGCAGGGAGCAAGGCCAAAACGGACTGTCCTTGCGAATCAGCAAGATATCTCTTCCCAAAAGCGACTGATGGCGAGACCCTCATGCGGTGATCATCAAGCCGGTGGGGCACATAACCGATCCGATTTGGAGGTGTCGGGGATAAATCAGAACTTCTTGAGTAAACATTCGACCGACGGCTCCCTTCTCATTGAGCTTAAAAGACGCGCTCAGGAAAAAGAAGAGAAAAAAACGCAACGGATTGAAGCGTTAACTGAAGAAGTTCAAGGGTTAAGAATAGAAAATCGGGAGTTAA
>NZ_JAHHPN010000273.1:0-1116 GCF_024606325.1 Endozoicomonas sp. ONNA1 | reverse complement strand
CTATTGCGGGTTTGGTTATCCTGTTGGCAGCAAGCTTTCTGCAGGCAGTTGCTCAGACGTCTGTTACTGCCCAGCCAACAACGTCTGGTAATGCAACCGTGAACCTTCTGTTGATCCATGTGATTAATATGGATCCGAACATGTTACCGGTAACGGCTGCTCCAACACCTACAGGAGGCGTTGTCCCTCCAAGACATTGTCGGCCCTACTGGGCTACGAGTGTCTCATGGAATATGAACACTATGCTGATGGCCGTGGGAATGGGCTCCGGCGAAGGCTATTCCGGATGTCCTTTTTCAGGCCCTGTACAAATCTTTAATATGAGTGACCCGGCGAGGCCCAGACTCCTGCACACCCTGAACGTTTCTAAAGACTGGGTGAGGACTGTTGCTTTTAACCACGACGGCACCTGGCTGGCAGTCGGGGGCGATGATAACAAGGTCAGGCTTTATGACCCGGTGAACCCGTCCACCCCCCTTGCCACCCTGTCAGATGCAACAGGCTGGATCATGAGTATTGACTTCAATCGCGACGACACCCGGCTCGCCGTTGGGTCGAGTGATGATCAGGTCAGGATATATGACATGTTGAATCTACCTGGCGTTACCTACAATATCTCCAATGCGACAAGAGCCAAACGGAGCGTTGCCTACAACCACTATGGCACCCTGCTGGCAGTTGGGGGTGAAGATGAAAAGGTCAGGATTTATCGGATCGGTATAAGAGCGTCAGCGACAACATCGTCATCTGCACGTCCCTCAACCATTAAACTTGCCACTGCTTCTACAACCATTTCGAAATTTCCATCAGGAAATTCAACGCTGATCAGGCATTCATCGTCGTATACAACCCAGCCAATAACGTCTGCTACTGCTCAGCCAACAACGCCTGGTATTACAAACGTGCGTCCTCTATTGATCCATGTCATTAATATAGATCCGAACGTATTGCCGGTTACGACCGCTCCAACACCCACAGGAGGCTTTGTTCCACCGAGACATTGTGGGCCCCACAGGGTTATGAGTGTCTCATGGAATATAAACAGTATGCTTATGGCCGTTGGAATAGCTTCCGGCAGAGCAGATCCCGGATGCCCTCATTCAGGCTCCGTACAAA
>NZ_JAHHPN010000272.1:0-5419 GCF_024606325.1 Endozoicomonas sp. ONNA1 | reverse complement strand
CTCAATTTCTTGCAATCCTCGCTACGGACGCTTAAGTCCGACAGGCTGCTAGCGCCCCTGGTTTCTTCTTCTTTGGCTCGTTGACAGTGACCGGGAGAGTCAGTGCCCGAGTGTATGAGTGGGGATCAAGGATGCCGTTCAACATAGTTCTCAGCTGCCCTATTTCCGGGGACGACGCACTCTTGCCGCGGGCAAAATACCACCTTTGTGACGGACTCCCTCCGGGAAAACAGGGTAAGAGAGAAAAGCCTTCCGGGTACCGGGTCAGACAATACCGGTAGCCTGCTGCACGATTAAAGATACGCTTGGTTAACAGATCATGACGCCAGACCTGATTGCTTTGGCTTTCGCAAGCAGCCAGCTCAATGGGCGTCGACGAATAGCAACTACTTTTGTCAGGAGATTCATACAAGCATTTCTCTGCCGCCCTGACACCGAGACAAAACCTCGGGCTCTGATTCACCAGCAGGATATCTTCTGTCAAACGCTCAGAGACCCAGAATGCTCCCTCAGGCCGCTCTTCCCAGCTCAAAACAGGTTGGACTTTCTCTTGAACGGATTCAGGCTCCTGATCATTACCCGGCTTCTGCTCTGACTCACAGATGATTTGTCCCGTGTGAAGATTTTTATAGCAGCGCTGGTCGATTCTGTGCAGGGCAACATCTCCAAACCCTCTATCACTCTGGATAAACACATACTGGCGGAATACCCCTGATAATGAATGGTTTTTTTCTGAAAGTCATAATGCCATTTCTGCGCCAAACTATTGTCATCGCAGGGTTTGATTACAGCCCGATTTCCGGAATAACAGAGCCCTTTCTGCTCGGGATTCTGATGTTCACAGGTTGCAAAATCAACCTCTTCAACATCCAGCGCCAGACAATCAGAACCGTCCACCTGCTTAAGAAAGAATTGATCGGCAAAATGCTCATCCACTCGATGACTGTCTGGTGCATCTGCCCCGGATAGGGACGGGAAGAAAATAAAGAATACTGATAAAGGATTAAAAGCCCCGAAGTAAAAAAATACACGTAATGAAACAGGAATAACTACCAGTCCATTTCTGCAGCTCCACCTACCTGCCATCTTCATTGCCACCCTCTTTAGTAATTATTTTGACGTTAGCTGATCAAAATTCGTTGTCAAAACGATAACGGGCGATCAGAGCCACCGACCCACTGCTTCTGCAGCCCGACAAACAAAAGTATAGAAACCCTCTTGGTTTCGGGATTTTCCTACCTTTTTTACCGTTTCAATGTCACCTCAGACCGGTATCCGTTAAAACAGTTTTTGAATAGCGCACAATCCCCACTACACAGAAGAAAATCGGCAGGTATAATTGCGCGCCTGTCACCGTCAGTAGAAAGGTCATCCAGCGTTGATTATCTTCATCGTCACCAATAAAGTAACAAAACAAGTTTTTGTAGGCTCCACTCGCAATGACCTTGAAAGCCAGTGGGAAAAAATGGTGGCGGCCGCACACCAGGATCTGGACTACCCGCTTTACAGAGAAATCCGCATTCACGGCGAAGACGAATTTACCGTAGAGGAATGGGATAGAGCCGAGTCCCGTGAAGAGCTGGCCGAACTCGAGCAGGACGCCATCAACTTTTTTGGTGCAGAGAGTCTCAGAGGCTATAAGACCAGCACCGTAAAAATCCTGCCCAAAAAGAAGAAGCGCCAGCGCAAATCCAGCATTGAAAAAGAACTGGCCTCCATTTTTGCAGAAATTAATGAAGGGGATACCAATGCACCTCCAAGCCTTGCCGTGAAATCCGGCAATGCTGCCAATGAAACGACTAATGATTCTGCTCCACCGTCAGAAACCAAGCCGTCGCCTGTCAATCAGGCCGCTCAACACTCAGCTGCCGAGCCTTCATCTGCGCTTGCGCTAGCCAGCACGGCTCCGGACCCGGCAGAGATCAGGCTGGAAGCTGCCCAGTCTGAAGCAGAAAAGCCAAAGCCTGAATCAACCCGGTCTTTAGGCTCCAGGGCCAATGCGATGGTTCAGATGAACAGCATTGAAATGAGCGATGACATCACAGCTCAGCTGGCTGCAATTACTGCCGCGGCCGACGCCTGTCTGGCCGGTGATAACAGTGCTATGAATCAACTGGACGTTCAGCCCCAACCTGAAGTTCAAGAAGGCACACCACCAGAAACCATTGAGCCAAAACCGGCAGCCATCATCGAAACAGAGGTCGATGTTGCCAAGCCTATCTGCCCAAAAGAGCTTCGCATACGTGAGGCCATTGAACGCCACAGAAAACAACGCGCACAGCGCAGTGCTGAAAGCCAGGAAAACGAAAGAAGAAAAATCGCTCAAAGCCTGGCTGAACTCAATGCAAGAATTCAGGCAATGCAAACCGGGAAACTGGCAGCAGTAGCCTGATCGCTGGAGCCGACCTCTCTAAGGGTCGGCTCGATTATCCAATTTTCAGGGCAGGCACTATCAATTTAACCACAACTTCTGTGGATAACCCTGTTAATGGCTCATGTCATCCTATACTGACCCCTTCAGCTACAAGCTTTACAGCAAAGTGGGCATTATTTGCTCAGACAAAACCGCGACCACTAGATATAGGGGTGCAAAAGGAAGCAGGCACAAGACACCGCCTCGTCCACAAAGATCAGCCTAAGCAATCTCCACCAGACACTGTGACTCATCGAGACATTGACGATACTACTCGCATATTCTACCTGACTGTAAAAATCGTTATCATGGGAGGCTTTTACTCCCGAGTGAAACATCAGCATGTTAGAACGGCTATTCAAACTGAAAGAACATCATACCGATGTCAAGACAGAAGTGCTGGCGGGCATTACCACGTTCCTGACCATGGCTTACATCATTTTTGTAAACCCCAGCATGCTGGCGACCACCGGCATGGATCAGGGGGCGGTCTTTGTTGCCACCTGCCTGGCTGCTGCTATCGGCTGCATGATTATGGGCTTCTATGCCAATTACCCCATTGCTCTTGCTCCTGGTATGGGTCTGAATGCCTTTTTCGCCTTCACCGTTGTCGGTCAGATGGGTTACAGCTGGCAAGTGGCACTGGGGGCCGTTTTCCTTTCAGGTGTCTGTTTCTTCGCATTGAGTATCTTCAGGATTCGCGAGTGGATTATTAACAGTATTCCTCTTTCGCTACGAGGGGGGATTGCTGCTGGTATAGGTCTCTTCCTCGGCTTTATTGCCCTACAAAATGCAGGCATTATCGTTGGCGACCCAGCCACACTGGTAACACTGGGAGATATGACTTCCTGGGGCGCCATGATGGCATCCATTGGCTTCGCCCTGATTGTGGCTCTCTACTATCGCAATGTCACCGGCTCGGTCATGATCGGTATTCTAACCATCACCATCATCAGCCTTATTGTCGGCAAAGTAGAAATGAACGCTGTGTTTTCCATGCCTCCCAGTGTGGCCCCGACGCTTTTGCAGCTGGATATTGCCGGAGCGCTGGAAGTCGGCATGATCAGCATTATATTCTCATTCCTTTTTGTTGATCTCTTTGATACCTCTGGCACACTGGTTGCCGTAGCTCAAAAAGGTGACCTGCTGGACAAAGACGGTAAGTTCCCTCGTCTGGGCAGAGCTCTGATGGCAGATTCCATGGCCAGTATGGCGGGGGCTGGACTGGGTACTTCGACCACTACCAGCTATGTTGAAAGCACTGCCGGGATTTCTGTGGGAGGTCGGACAGGCCTGACCGCCGTGGTTGTTGGCTTACTGTTTCTGGGATGCCTGTTCCTGTCCCCTCTGGCAGCCGTAGTGCCAGCCTATGCCACCGCCCCTGCTCTGATCTTCATAGCCGTTTTGATGACGCACAGCATGTTCCAGATTAACTGGGACGATCTAACAGAAGCTGCTCCAGTGGTTATTGCAGCCGTTTCTATGCCTCTGAGTTACTCGATTACAACAGGCATTGCCTTTGGCTTTATCTCCTATACCGCCATCAAACTCCTGAGCGGCCGTGCAAAAGACCTGAATAGTGCGCTGGTTATTCTCTCCTTGTTATTCACTGTTAAACTGGTGATGTTCAATTAATGCACTGAAAATCAGTTTTCATCACTTCGAAAGCGGCCCATAATACGGGCCGTTTTTATTTATCGAAGCGCATCATGTCATTAGCCGTTGTAAAGCCTGAAAAGTACGAAGTCCAACTGACCGAGAAGGCGAACCTTACCCGAAAAGAGTTTCAGACTTTTGATGTTCCTGAACTGGAGGTTTTCAGATCCCGGCCAGAGCACTACAGAATGCGGGCAGAGTTCCGCATCTGGCATGAGGGAGAACACAGCTTCTACCGCATGTTTGATCCCGATACCCGACAACCTTTCAGCATTAATCAGTTCCCGGCAGGCTCGGAGCGTATCAATCAATTAATGATGCCGCTGATGAAAGACATCGAGCAACAAGAGGTTCTCCGAAAGAGGCTGTTCCAGCTGGAGTTTCTGACCACTCAGACCGGTGAGGCTCTGATCAGCATGCTTTACCACAAACCACTGAATGATGAGTGGAAGGCTGCAGCGGAGAAATTACAGATCTCCCACAACATTCGCATTATTGGCCGTGCCAGAAAACAGAAAATAGTTCTGGATCGGGATTACGTTGTCGAAACCTTGAATGTGCTGGGCAAAACCTATCAATACACCCAGGTCGAGAACAGCTTCACTCAACCCAATGCCGGCGTTAATGAACAGATGCTTGGCTGGGCCAGTGAGGTTTGCACTGGCCTGAAGGGTGACCTGCTTGAGCTTTATTGCGGAAACGGCAATTTCACGTGCGTCCTGGCCAACCACTTTTGCAAGGTTCTGGCTACGGAAATATCCAAAGCATCCGTTCACTCTGCCCATGACAACTTCGAGCTCAATGCCGTTGAGAATGTCCAGATAGCACGATTGTCCAGCGAAGAGTTCACTCAGGCCATGAATCGGGAGAGACTGTTCAGACGCTTGCAGGACATTGACCTGGATAGTTATGACGTATCCACAATACTGGTAGACCCTCCCAGGGCGGGCCTTGATGAAGCTACTGAGGCTCTGGTTCAGAAATTCGACAACATTGTTTATATTTCTTGTAACCCTGATACATTGAAGCAGAATCTACAAAAAATCACCCTGACTCATAAAGTGCAGCGAATAGCCCTTTTTGACCAGTTCCCCTACACCCATCATCGTGAAATGGGTGTATTCCTGACCCGAAAATAATTCCCTGAAAGGCTAAAAAGCGACCAGCCAACCACCTTTCCTTTATCGGAATTCTGTACCAGACTGTACGTTCCCCTGTTTCAAAAACTGATAGAACCCGGAAACAGGGGTTCTAACGGAGTCAGAATGAAAAACTATCCAGCCTCTGTCTTTGCGCTGTTTGTTTGGTTCTTTATTAACATTCTCAGCTCAAATGCACTGGCAACAAAAA
>NZ_JAHHPN010000271.1:0-7535 GCF_024606325.1 Endozoicomonas sp. ONNA1 | reverse complement strand
TTTTACAGCAACACCGTGGATTGAATCTGGAGCAGTTGGCCGCTCAACGTCCGGAGCCAGAAGTCAGGTTAGAAGCGTTTGAGCCAGAGGCTCTGACTCAAGCCAGATCCCGACGATTTTCTCGCAGCAGCTACCTGAATGGATAACGCATGATCACAGAAGCTGAATATCAGGCTTTGAAACGAGCCGTGTTACTGAGAGAAACCCGCACAGTGGAGTTTGAAGGTCGTAAGGTGGAGTATGCCAGCTTCTCAGAAATGGAAAGACGACTGCAGGCCATTGAGCGGGAATTGATCAAACAGCAGAAGCGGCCTAAACAGTTTGGTATCTATTCATCCAAAGGCATCTGATTTCACCGCCAGAAGTTGGCAATCAATGTCAGTATCAGACTGACCAGGATCATTGATGTGATCGGGATATAGATTCGAGTATTTTCTTTTTCGATCCGGATATCACCGGGTAGATGTCCAAACCAATTCAGCAGGCCCGGAGCAAAGTGCATTAACAGGCCTGCAGCAAGAACAACAAGTCCAATCAGTATCAGTGTTTTAGCCATGTTATTGACTCCCTACTCAGAAGGAGCCTAGCCTGTGTTCGCATGGATGCGCCAGCAATGGCGGGAAAAAAGAGCGTTTAAAAACCTGGCCTATACCTCCGCAGGGCGGGGGCGAAGAAGTCAGAGTTGGGCGGCACCTTCCACTGGTCCCAATAACTCCCTGACCGGAAATCTTGGAACCCTGATCAACCGCTCTCGGGCTGCGATTCGTAATGATCCCTGGGCCGCTTCCGGGCTGGAAAAGCTGGTCGCCAATATTGTCGGCACCGGCATCAAGCCCAAGTCAGAAGCCCGGGATGATGGGTTTCGTAAAGAGTTACAGGCCCTGTTTCTGGACTGGACCGATGAGTCCGATGCCGATGGCCAGCTCGATTTTTATGGCCAGCAGGCTCTGGCCATGCGTTCGGTATTGGAAGCTGGAGAGTGCTTTGTTCGCTTCCGTCCCCGCAAACCCGGCGATGGTTTGAGTGTGCCGCTGCAGCTGCAATTGCTGGAAGCGGAGTTTGTCCCCTGGGATTTCAACGATGAACTGAAAAAGGGCCACAAGATCCGGGCCGGTATCGAGTTTAATGCCATCGGGCAGCGTGTCGCTTACTGGATGCACAAGCAGCATCCTTCGGATTACACAACACTGGATACTGCCGACTTGCAACGGGTGCCTGCCGATCAGGTGTTGCATCTTTATGAACCGCTGCGGCCAGGTCAGCTGCGTGGGCAACCTTTGTTGAGCCAGGTACTGCTTCGAATGTATCACCTGGACAAATTCGATGATGCCACGCTGCTTCGTCAGGAAATCGCCAACCTGTTCACCGCCTTTATCACCAAACCGGCTCCGGAAACAGAAAGGGTCGATCCGCTGACTGGTCGGCCCATTGTCTATGACCTGCAAGGTGTTCCTATGGTAGCGATGGAACCGGGCACCATGCAGGAGCTATCACCGGGTGAGGAGATTACGTTTAACACACCACCAGGAGCGGCCAGCAATTACCCGGACTTTATCCGTCAACAATTGATGGCGGTATCAGCGGGTATTGGTCTGCCTTATGAGATCCTGTCCGGCGATATGAAAGGCGTCAGTGACCGGGCTTTAAGGGTGGTGCTTAATGAGTTCCGCCGTCGTATTCAACAGATCCAGCATAATTTGATGGTATTCCAACTTTGTCGCCCGGTCTGGAAACGATGGCTGGAACTGGCCGTGCTCAGTGGGGCTATCTCAGCCCCGGACTTTCATCGAAACCCCGCTCACTATCGCAAGGTGAAATGGATTCCCCAGGGCTGGGCTTATATTCATCCGGTTCAGGATGTTCAGTCCCAGAATCTGGCAGTCCGCAGCGGTTTTAAATCTCGCTCGGAAGTGGTGTCTGAACAAGGCTATGACAGCGAACAGATTGACGATGAGATTGCAGCAGATAACCAGCGAGCCGATGAGCTGGAGCTGCAATACGACAGTGATGCCAGAACTCAGGAAATAAACAACACCATCATGGAAGAGGAACCCGATAACGATGAACAAAAAGCCGCTCAATAAGAACCGGGCCTGGTTCGAACTAAAGGGACTTAGGAGTGTCGCGGGAGGACAGGAGTCCGGAGCGACCACCTTGAAAAATCAGTCAGGCCAACCAGCGGAGCTGCTGATTTACGATGTAATTGGCGATTGGGCAGGCTTATCTGCCCGGCAACTGGTCAGCAGCCTGAAAGATCTGGACACGGATGACATTACCGTTCGGATCAACAGCCCCGGTGGCTCAGTGTTTGACGGAGTCGCCATTTACAATGCCCTGCGCTACCACAAGGCTAACATCCATGTTCGGATTGAAGGGCTGGCAGCCAGTATCGCCAGTGTCATTGCTATGGCAGGCGACACCATACATATGGCTGAAAATGCCTTGCTAATGATTCACAATCCTTTCGGCTGGGTCGGAGGCGACGCCGGTGAGTTGCGCAAAATGGCGGATATGTTGGACAAAACCACGGAGGTCATTGCCCAGACCTACTGCAATCGCTGTGAACTGGATCTGAAAGCCATGCTGAAACTAATGGATGAGGAGACCTGGTTCACCGCCACTGAAGCCCAGGGCCATGGCCTGATTGATGAAGTGGAAGCACCGGTGAAAATGGCAGCTCATTTCGACCTTTCCAGCTTTATGCATCCACCTCAGCCCGCAAACTCTGAATCTGAAAATGGGGATAAAGGGGCTCATGCCCTGGCAGTAATGACCCTGTGTAATCAGGCCGGTTACCCGGAAATGGCAGAAGCTTTTGTCCGCCAGCAACAGGGGATCGAAGACGTCAAAGCTCGCCTAGCTGAATGTGAAACAATCAAATCCCTGTGTGCAGCAGCGCACTGTGAAGATCGAGCCGGAAAATATATTCAGTCTGGTAAGACCGAAGCCCAGGTACGCACTGAACTGTTTGATCTGCTCTTGCAGGATGACGACAGCATCAATAACCAGCTGACGCCCGATCAGCAGGATAAAAAAATTCAGCCACTGGTGGATACCCAGGCCGTTTACCGCAAGCGAAACGGTCAATCGGCTGCTTGAAACCACTCACCCTTTCTTAATTTTCCCTTTCTCACTCAAAGGAACTAAACCATGCCTGTGATGACAGAGCCGGTGCATGCTGGCGAATTCATTGTGTCCGAAGGAAACAACAGTATCAGCCGGGAGCTGATCGAACTGGCTCCAGATCTGGCGCTACTGCCCGGCACCATTCTTGGCAAGAATACCTCCACAGGTGTTTATGGCCCTATTGATCCGGCCGCTGACACAGGCTTGCAAATGGCCGCTGGAGTGCTGTGGGACCATGTCATTACCGATGCCACAGGCGGCGAGGGCGTCATCATTGCCCGACTGGCAGAAGTGGATCAGGAGTTACTGGTCTGGCCGGAAGGCATCACTGACGAAGAAAAAACGACGGCGGTCGAGGAGCTGTCGTCACTGGATATCATTCTCAGGACAGGAGAACAGGGATGAACTTGCTGGATATTTTTAACAACGATGCCTTCAGTCTGACCAGTCTGACTGCCACTCTGAACGATATGCCCTATAAGCCAGGGCGTATCGGTGAACTGGGACTGTTTACTGAAAGTGGCATTAACACCACCACGGCGATTGTAGAGTCAAGGAACGGTGAATTGATCCTGCTGCCCACTTCCGAGCGCGGTGCTCCGGCTGCCCAGGCTCGCGGAGGCAAGCGGAAGGTACGCAGTTTTGTGATCCCTCATATTCCCTACGACTCCACCATCATTGCTGATGAGGTGCGCAATGTACGAGCCTTTGGCTCCGAGAGCGCCCTGGAAGGGGTGAAAACGGTGGTTAATGATCGACTGTCGTCCATGAATGCTAACCATGAAGTGACCCTGGAGCACTTGCGACTGGGAGCCATCAAGGGACAGATTCTCGATGCCGATGGCTCCAGTGTGATCTACGACCTGTTTCAGGAATTCGGTGTCACTCAGCAAACTCACACCTTTAAATTCAGTGTGGCTGAAACGGATATCCGGCTGGAGTGCGTCGCTCTGCGCAGGAAGGTAGACACGGCTCTGGGCGCTCAGCCCTACACTGGATTAAGGGCCTTCTGTGGTGCAGATTTTTATGATGCTCTGGTCGGACACGACTACGTCAAAGATGCTTACCATCGCTATCAGGACAGCGCTTTACTGCGCAATGATCCCAAGACCGGATTCCGGTTCGGTGATATCGATTGGGAAGAGTATCGCGGGCAGGTAGGCGATATTCCTTTCATTAAACCGGATGAAGCGTATGTGATCCCGGAAGGCACCGGCATCTTCCGCACCTGGTTCGCCCCAGCGGACTTTATCGAAACTGTGAATACCATTGGTCTGCCACGATATGCAAAGCAGAAGATTCTCGACTTCGATAAGGGCGTACAGGTCCACACCCAGTCCAACCCGCTGCCCATCTGTCTTAAACCAAGAGCCGTGATCAAATGCAAGATGAGCTAAGTGATCTGAATCGGCAGGTGCTGGCCACCTTTGGGGAGGTTGTCACATTAAAAAAGTCAGATGACAGTAGGCTGGAAGTGACGGGCATTCTGACTCGCGAGCTGGTGCCTACGGGTCCTTATGAACAGGTGTTGCAAGAGATCACCACATTGGCCTTGACCACGGATGTAAAGGTGAGCCGGGGCGATGAGGTGATTTCAGCAGAACAACGCTGGACAGTTGAGCGGAAACTGAAAGGCGATGGTCAGATGAACTGGTGGTCACTCCATGAAGCTGGAGCTTGAGCTGGATGACAGCATTGATGAGCTGATCCGTTTCTTCCAGAACACCCCGGAAACTCTCCAGCTTGCTATTCGAAGGTCGCTGAGGAAACTGTCTCGATTTGCTGAGCGACGAACCCTGAGAGCATTAGCTCGAGAGCAAGGCATTACTCAAAAGAAGCTAAAAGAGCTGGGCCGGGTCAAGGTCAATCTACTGCAACCGGGCGAGCGGGGGAGTGAAGGCTACAGTTTGGTGATCTGGATTGGTGCCTGGGATATACCGGCTCATTATCTGGGCAAACCCAGACAGACCAAACAAGGCGTCAGAACCGGCAAGCATTTCTGGGAAGGTGCTTTCTTAATGCAACCAGTCAACGCTACCCACCCCATGGTCTTCAAGCGAAAAGCCAACTGGCACCATAAATACCAGCGCTCCAAAAAATCCGGTCGCATGATGTGGATGGGCTTGCCCCTGGAAAAGAAGACTCTACCGATCCTAAACAGTGCCATTCAGGTGCTGGAAAAGCTTGAGCCCGTTTTACTGGAGCGGTTTACCACCCTGGTGCAACAGGAACTGAATTTCATCATCAACGGAGCCGGTCATGCTTAACCCAGAACAACAACTGGTTAGCCTTTTGGTAGGTGTTCTGGAGACAGTGTGTAATCAGGTATTGTTGGGCTATGCTGCCACCGGCATTGAACAGGGTCTGAAGCCGCCAGCCGTACTGGTGCAACTGGAATCAATCAGTGAGTTACAACAACAGGGCAGCCGTCGTAAAGATCAGTGGCTGTTTAATCTTAGTGCTGTGGTGCCGACCAATGACCGGGCAACTTATGCCTTGCTGGAGCTCTCCAGAACGATTCGCCAAGCCCTGAGCAATGATAAAGCCCTGTCAGAACATTGCCGCAAGCTGACCTTCTCTGAAACCCAGTTTGATATTGCTCCCAGTCAGGGACAATTGTCCTTTGCAGATATCACCCTAACCCTCGAAACCGTCTTTTAAATCCTCTTCAAGGAAGGAGAATTCTATGTCTACTATCGACCGCAGCTTTATCGGCGCAGGCAGTATCCATATTCAACCCTACGACAAATCCGCACCACTCTTGCCCATCGGCAATGTCAGTGAGTTTAACTTCAGCTTTGAAGAAGATCGTAAAGAGTTGAAAAACTATCTGGGCGGTGGTGGCAATCGCAATGTTATCAGTCGGGTGTCGGGTATTACTGCCAACCTGGTAGCCCATGATTTCACTGCCAATATTATCTCCCTGGCACTTCGAGGCAGTGTCACAGAGGCTGCGATCACCCCGGTGACCGATGAAGCGCAAGAAACCTATGGTGTGGCAGGTGAATTAATTCCTTTCGGGAATTTACCTGATTTGGATCAGACCATTACGGTAAAAGACAGTCTGGATACCATATTGGTAGAAGGAGACGACTACCAACTGATGAAGTCTGGCATTCAGGTCATTGAAGGTGGAGGTATTGATGACCAGGGCATCAAGGTCAGTTACACCCCACTTAAGGCTAATATGGTTCAAGCCCTCGTAGAGTCCGGGCGGGAGTTTACCTTGTTTATGGAAGGGCTGAATGATGCTCAGGAAGGCTTGCCCTTCAATATCCGGGTGCATCGGGTGAAGTTCTCGCCGGTGCAAAATCTGGGCTTTATCTCGGATGACTTCGCCAGCATTCCCTTGCAAGTGGATGTGCTGGCGGATTCGTCGATTTCAGGCAATGGGCTGAGTGCGTTTATGCAGTTGGATCTGGCTGGGTAAGGGAGGATGCTTATGGGCGTCGTTTTCTTAAGGTCTTATAGACAGCGTCCTTGTCTCGCTTGCCGATGGCTAATACATAGACAACAATCTCCTTATCAATAACTTCATATGCCAAGCGATATCCAGCTGTCCGTAGTTTGATTTTGTATACGTTGTCGTAGCCTTTCAGTTTGGCCGAGGGAACATGGGGGTTCTCCAGACGCTCTGCCAGTTTTTTCTTAAACTGGTTACGCAATGGAGAGGCCAGCTTGTTCCACTCTTTCGTAGCTGCCGGAAGGAACTTGAGCTTATAAGTCATCCAGGTTCACTTCCACAGCCTGATCCAGGTCTTTACGACGTTCCTCAACCAGTCTGGATAACTCCTGGTCATCCAGGGCATCCATTAACCATTCGTAGGTCTCTGCCGGAATCAGATAAGCCGTCGGCTTATTGTGATTAAGGATTGCTATAGGTGAACCTTCTGACTGGGCCAGCAGTGCTGTCGGGTTTTTCTTGAGCTCTGAAATACTGGCCGAGCAATCTGCTAATACCTGTCTCATTATAAATGCTCCTTATTTGATTCTAAAAACAGGTCTTATATTAGACCATTTTTTATTCTAACTGTTAACTTTATTGCGTTTGACCCAGGGAGTGGACTATGTCTTCCATCAAGGAATCCGCCCTTCGGCTGGTACTAAAAGCCAAAGACTCCCTATCCAAAACCGTCTACCAGTCAGCAACCTCCCTCGAGTCCCTCCGCAAAGAAGCCCAAACCCTCAAACAAAAACTGTCTGATTTGCAGAAGCAAGATCGTCTTCTGTCGTCTTTCCAAAAACAGACAGCAGCCGTTCGAGATACAGGCAAAGCATATCGGGAAGCGGAAGCCAGAGTTGAGAAACTGGCCAGGGAGTTTCAACAGACTGAGAAGCCTTCCCGATCCCTTCAGCGTTCCCTGGAGTCGGCTCGTAAGTCCGTAGTCTCAGCCAGTCGAGCTTATCAG
>NZ_JAHHPN010000270.1:0-1149 GCF_024606325.1 Endozoicomonas sp. ONNA1 | reverse complement strand
CCACAGGGGATTCTGGAAAAGAGAAACATTTCAACTATATTTCCTCCCACTATCTGTTCAAGACCAACAAGGAGCCCACCTGTGCAAAATGCCCTGTTTAAAGAACTCAAACGAATGGGAATGGACGAAGATATAGCCTTGGAGTTCGTCAGTAGAAAGCTCCCTCAAAACCTGGCTACAAAAGAAGATATTCTGGTGCTACGGAAAAGCATCCTGCAAGTCAAGCTGGATACAGAACGTAGTATTGCCACATTACGGGAAGCAATGCATGCCGGTCATAACAAACTTCAGGCTGACATTCTAACTCTACGAAAAGAAATGCATGCCGGTCGAAATAAACTTAAGGCTGACTAACAACCAAAACCGGGAGATGACGTAGAAAGTTTTGCTGAAGATGTCAGAATGGCTCGTTCTAACGACCCATTACCAGATTCATCATGGGACGACTGATCGAAGTCACTGAAATGCTGGTTGCCGAACATCTCCCCCCACAAATCAGATTCAAAGGAAGGCTTTCATGGTCAGTCTGCTGGCCAAAAATCAGCACTCATAGCTTGGTCGTAAGTCCAGGGACAAGTCGAAGGAAACGTTTCAAGAGGCAACCCTGTCTCTTTAGTCGCCTCAATCAACGCATACCGGTAGGCTCTTTCCATAGCTGCAGGGATTCTGGGTTTAAGGCTGGGGTTGTCCTTAATATGATCCGAGAGCTCTTCTCGTTGACCTACAATCGTATACCGCCAGCTATTGGATTGCAGACCGGGTTGATACTGCCACTTCAGCAGATGCATCAAGAGAACCTTCAAACGACTGACCAGCTCTCGATGCAGGTTTTTTCCCATAGCTTCAATTTCCAATGCAATATTCTTGATATCGGCCTCATCCAAATTCCCGGATCTGAGCAAATCAAGCTGCTGATTGACCCATCCGTAAAAGTCAGAGTCGTAAAGTGGCTCGCCCATCAGATATCCCTCCTGCCAAAGTAGCCATTATAGTCATTCTTTCTGAATCCGGAGCTGGCTTAACCTCACACCAGCTCCAACCCCGAAGCTTTAAAATGGATAATAAGGACATCCGAAATAATAAGGACATCCGGCATAATAAGGACATCCGGGCTGAAATGAAAGAAATGAGAGCTGAGATTCGCAGTGA
>NZ_JAHHPN010000018.1:0-3876 GCF_024606325.1 Endozoicomonas sp. ONNA1 | reverse complement strand
GATCTTTGTTAATGATGAAGCTCTTTTAGCAGCAGCCACCTCTGCCTATACCCAGGTTCATGTTCTGGGAAAAGAATTACAACTGTGCGCTCTGGAAGATTTTTTGTCATACGATCAACCCGTCGGCTATGTTATACACGTCGAGGATGAGACACAGATTTATCCTGTTCCTGCTGATTATCCAAAACTGGAAGTGACTGAAGCTCAGGGGAAGATTATTGTTTTCCGTGGTCAGAAACAGAATCCAACCGATATAGCTTTTGTGGAAGGTCTCCATGACATCTGGGCAGGACTTTCCGATTGTGATGATGAGCCGATTTTACAAGTTAAAAAAGACAATGTCAGAAGCTACCAGTACATCATCAGAAGCAGACAGATGGCACTGCTGGAGGAGTTAGCCTTACAGCACAATGCCGGACTTAACAAAGGTAGACAGTACGATCAAAAACTGGAGTCGCTTGCATACTATGAACATCTTCAGCAGGCATTGACCACTGCTACTTCAGATGGAGCAGATGAATTTGAATTCACAATACCACACATCACATTCGTTTCGTCGTTTATCACTCCTACCTGGGTGCATATGCAACTGGTAAAACACTTCGGCTTCAAACCTGTACTTAGAAATTTTCTGACTAACCGGGATTTTGTTCATGATATTCACGAACGTATTCCCATTATCACCAAAATGTCTGGCGATCCTTTTGACGATCTTTTTGACGAAGACGGCAGCTTTGCTTCCAGGGTCAATGACAACTTTGCCGGTCAGCTGCTTGAGATGGAAAACGAGCTTTACGAGCTAAGCAAACGGTTACAGCGCAGAGCACAAATAGCCATTGGTAGTGATGAAGAAAAACTGAGAACCCCACAACTCAGGCCGGAAGTTGACGATGAGATTATGCAGCTTCGTCAAGACCTGGAACAAAAGACAAACCTGATACATAGACTTCAGAAAGAAATCGATCGAACAAACCCACAGCTGGAACGCAAAGTCCTTGATGCCAGAGCGAAAGCCAGAAAGATTCGCAACCTTGAACTTGCCATTCAGCTTGGTATGGATGACTGGGATGATACTCTGCCACCAGAACAGCAAGCCGAACTCATCCGCATAAAAATTCATGAAATCAAACAGGCGATTGCTGCCGCAGGGCAGTTTGATGATGAGGCTGCAAAAGAAGCTGCAATCAAAGCCATTTATACATCTTTTGCCGTGTATTTAAACATTCAGAATTTTGATGACAATACAAGTATTGACGTTCAGAAAAAATGTCTGATTCAAAAAATCAAGGCCATAAATTCTCAGGAACAGCTCCTGTCTCAAAAACTTAAGACAATGGATCTTCAACAGGACATCCTGATTAAGAGAATCAAGACACTGAGTAAGCAACAGGCTATTGAGAATTCTTACACTGAGGAAAGAAAATATGCTATAGCGGCGATTCTTGGTATACAGAGCGAAGATAACACACCAGAAGACCGCGAAACTCTGGAATCAACAGTGCGTATGAAACTCTTCGAGTTTGCAAAGCTGAAACAGGAACTGCAAGACATCAGGACACCCGGCCACCCCAGTGCCATGCCTGAAGTACTTAAGAAACTCAGTGTCGTGGAAGAAATCCTGAGTCCGGATCGCTCCTCTGAAAAGGACGATGTGTATCTCCGTCGTCAGGCCATTTCTGATGACATACAGGCATACATCCGGGAAGCCGGACAACGGTCAGAGGAAAAGGCCCTGAAAATACTGGAAGCCATAGAAGCACTATTCAACATAAAAACCAATGAAAATGATGACAAAACAACAAGAGTTGACAGGATTCGTACAAGACTTAATGACGATAATCTTCCGAAATACATACTGAATGAGATGGCCAAAGCCCTCTGGGAAGATGACAGCACAGCTCTGGAGGAGAGAGATATCAGACCTGACAGGATTCGTAAGCGTCTTACTTTTAAAATCGAAAATTCGGATCAGCGAGCAAGAGAACGACAGGCAGATTATATTCTGGCTTTAGAGGACAGGCTAAACATCTACCCTCATGAAAACGTCCCAGCTAAAACAAGAGGTGAGGCTTTCACTACTAAACTGGCCAGTGATCTGGGGTTAAAATTTACAAAGAATGAGAACCTGTCTGACCGGAAGCATGCTCTGAGAGGCAAAATTCTGGCATTAATGAGAGAAGTAAACGAAATCTATGACGATGAAAGTATCAAAAGAATCAGAAACTATGAAATAGCTTGCCAACTCGGCATTAAGGGCTTTAAAGATAATGCCCCTTTCGACCAAAGTCTGATTGAAGCAAAACTCCAACAGTTGGATGACAAAGTTCTCAATGCCGGTCGGCCTGACGTTAATGACCGTATTGCAGCCATTGAAAATGAGCTTGACAGGCAAATGGCCCGCCTGGGACCTAAACCCCGATACGTTCTTGAACGTGATGTGGCCAGAGCCAGAAGAGACATAGAAAAAACTGAAAGTGAGCTGGAGGAATTTCGTCGCAAACTGGATGCGGTTCATAGTAAAGCAGTGCCGAATTCAGTACCGGAACAGAAAGAAACACTCGTATCAGATGACGCCCGGATTGTTGCCTTAAGAAACAAGCAGCTGGAGCTGTTCGGGGATGATGATACTGCCGACAGGATCCTGCAACTGACCCGGCAGCACGAATGTCTGGAAAGAGAAGTAGAAGTCAGGGAAGCGAATATAAAGAACATGAAGCAAGCACTGGCAGCTGCAGAACAAGCCATGGAAAATGAGGGCGGACCCTTCCAATATACGCCGAAACAGGCAAACATACTGGCCCATTTACACACCTTCACTCAGGCACATCCTCTCAGGAAACAGGCTCTGGAAGCCGCACTGGGTCTGGCAGAATCAGCAAAACTGTGCGGTAAACCGGTACCCAATTTCCAGACTTTCGACTTTGACGATGAATTTGCACCCATTCGCCTGCAGGCAAAGGTCCCTGATCTGACATTTAATCAGGCCACCCGGATTGTGAAAGTCTTCAAAGATCTGAAGACGACATTCGCCCTCGAGTCTCCGGAAGATCAGTCTCTGAAGATTCTGGATGAGGTCCAGAATCTGGCGAGCCATGCGAGGGCTTACATTAAAACCGGGCCACAAGAATACGACGATGAAATATACGGCATGGGCGAAGCAGCCACTTACTTCGTTCAGCATGAGCAAGGGAATCTGAAAGACTTCTCGGAATACTTCGCTGTCCGTTCTGTCAGTGGTAACAAGATCATCTCTCTATTGCGTGAAGGTCTGATCAGCCAGGTTGAACTTGATCAATATCTAAAGGCCGTCAGAGGTGTTGATGGTTACCAGACAGTGGATGAATTTGAACATTTTCTTGACTACGGACATGGCGTCAAGGTGCCCCGGTTCAAAGCCGTTGTCCGGATGCTGTCCGACGAGGGTGTTGACGAGTTCGTACAGAGCGCTTTTTCTCCTGTGATCGTGACCGCCACTGAACCGGCAGGTATGAAGGAGTCTGTTGCCGGCATGAAAGAATATGTAGCTGCTGTCATCGCCAACTACGTTCTTGACGACATTGCCTTTGAAAACGGCCGCAAGACTGCAGCATTTCTTACCAATATTCAGGATACCCTGGCGCCTTACGCCAATGCCGTTGGCGTGTCTGAATCTGGGCTGATCAAGGCTATCCATGACACATTGATGCAGGCTCATGCCACAGCGGTTGAGCTAGAGCTCAATGATTACTGGATCAAACCTTCCGCCTTCCTGCTACAGGCAGTCACCTGGTACCTCTCCAGCTACAAGCCTCTACTGGTAACCCGGACCGCCCCGGAAGCTGTCAGGCTGTCTCTCTCAAACATGGCGTTCCTCTATCTTCTGGACCTGACCAACCG
>NZ_JAHHPN010000269.1:0-2124 GCF_024606325.1 Endozoicomonas sp. ONNA1 | reverse complement strand
GACCAATTTATTGCAACCGCAGTAGGACAGCCTTAAGTCCGACAGGCTGCTAGGTCAATCTATCAGGTGTTGTCATGCCAACCATACCCAAGAATATTCATGTTAGTATTGTCGGTCCTGCTGAAGGTTGGGAGTTAAGTTTTCTGGCAATATGGGCCAATGTAAACCCTGACTATAAAATCCATCTATGGGCTCCTGAACTTTTGGCATACCGAAAAATTCTATATTCGCTGCTGATTTCCGAGATAAACAAAGATGCTATTGAGAAAGATTCCCCCGATGAAGATATTGCGAGGTTGAAAGATAACACCTGGAAAAAAATTGATGATTTTATGGGTGAAAGTACAACAGTAGAACAATTGAATATACTGAGATCCAGTTTTTCAGATAATGTAAAGCAGTCGTTTACCATACAATGGGATAAAACCAATGAGATGCTAAATAAAATTGAAATATCCATTGACAATATTGACGTTCATAGAACAATGGATAATTTCAAACCAAAAGAGATTCAATACATTAATTACAGTTTAAGCTTTACTAACACGTTACTAACCGAAAGATTTTTAGGTCTGCATAGTGAATTAGACTTAGGAGGTGCATATATTGATAAAGGAGTACTACCAGAACTGAACATTGACTTCTTAACAGAAGCGATGACTTCGCTCGGCCATACATTGGAAACACCATTAACTGATGAAAGAAAAAGTCAGATCGAAAGAGCTGTGATACGTGCTCTTTCAGAAAAAATGTTCTCAGATGGTATTATTCAAGACCCTAGTCCTTATTTTGAGACATACGATAAAAACCTTCCAGAACAAGACATCAGACTGGTTAAAAGTATCATAGAAAAAACCAGTATTGATAATCTATTCCAAAGACTAGGGGAATATCATACAACGGACCATACCATAAATAGAGTATTTTTAGGAGTAACAACAAATTTAGCAAGTATTTTTTTCGGCAGCACTCTTGATAATTCAAACCAGCCAATGGTATTAATATCTCGCTCAAAAAACGCTCTAGTCAAAATATCACTTAATGAAATCGTTCATATTCATGATGCCGTAAAAGATTTTAAACAACTCAGATTAAGCGAAAAAGAATTCACAGCAAAGATAAGGGAGGTTCTAATTCAATTCTATGATAATAATAAAGTGAAGATCTCCGGCGATGACATTAATAAAGTTGCAATGATGTCAACTCAACTTTCATATGATAAAAATGAGGCTGACTACCACATTATCACTAAACTAGCTTATGGATCTTTTGAAAGATTACAAAAAATCCAAATGCAAAAAAGACCTGTGATCGTTCCATTTCATGAATTCTCAACGAACAATCCCTTCTATAATAGGAAATCTTATGATCTTTTATTCAAACCGTCACAAATAGTGCGTAGGCGACTATACGATAAATTAATAGTGATTAATTTTTCTCTAACTCTTCAAAATAACAGAGAATATTTAATAAAGTCTACTGATCTTTATGACGGGTACCGCACTCAAGACAGCGTTTTGTATAACGTTGTTATTGGTGCATCGGGACGAGGAGAACTTAAACTCGAAACAGTAAAAGGAATACCGTTCACAAACATTGGTGAAGACACTAAAGTCATAATTACCGGAACTGTTCATTTCTTTGAGTACAGTTCACATAGTAGTTCCCGTGCAGAGCATGTAACGAAAACGCTATCATCGATTTTAAGAATGGCGATCCCAAGAGATACCACCGTACAAAACATAGCATTCTATTTTTATAACTCTGCACAAGGCCTTGTAGATTCTGTGGGTGTACTGGATGCTAGCCATAAACTTTTTGTTGTACCTGGAGTTTTGAGGGAGTTAGCCAAAACAGGTATCCATGCAAATTACGCCGTTGCGGTTACGGCTGCTGCCAGACCGTCAACCTCCATCGACGCGCTCTACCCTGAACCAAACCGTATTGTTTTTACCTTGCGGCCTGACAAAAGTACTGTTGAATACCGATTAAAGTTCGGACTGGCCTCCCTTGAGGCTGAAAATCTATTTACATATGTCGGAACTGAAGGTCAATCTGACGATGTCATGTCCGAAGACGATCCGATCAAAGCCATATTACAAGAGAAGATTGCCGGTAGCGGAT
>NZ_JAHHPN010000268.1:0-2237 GCF_024606325.1 Endozoicomonas sp. ONNA1 | reverse complement strand
ACATACTAGACTGTGGGTTAGGATTTTTACGCATTTAAAGCCCTCTGATCACGCCGGTGAAAGGGCAAGTATCGCAATCCCCCGGGAAACCATGTAGGTCAATCTATCAGGTGTTATCATGCGAGACTTCCGTGTACCCAAGAATATGCATGTCAGCATTGTCGATCCCATTGAAGGTTGGGAGTTTGGTTGTCTGACAATATGGGCCAAGGTGAACCCGGACTACGTACTCCATGTATGGGCTCCCGAACGTTTGGCATACAAAAAAATACTATATTCGCTGCTGATGTCCGAGATAAACAAAAATGCTATTGAGAAAGATTCTCCAGATGATGATATAGCGAAGTTGAAAGATCGCACCTGGAAAATAATTGATGATTTTATGGGTAAAAGCCCAAACGTAGAACAATTGAATATAATGAGTTCCAGTTTTTCAGATAATGTAAAGCAGTCGTTTGCCATACAATGGGATAAAACCAGTGAATTGTTAAATAAAATTGAAACATCCATTGTCGATGCTGTCGTTCATAGAGACGAGATTGATTTCAAACCAATAGAGATTCAATATATTAAATACAGCTTAGGCTTTACTGACTCTTTAATAACCGAAAGATTTATAGGAATTTATCATGCTTTCAATTTTGGAGGGGCATATATTGATAAAGGACTACTACCCGAAATGGAGAGCAAGGCCTTTCTAAAAAGGAGTAGTTCGGGCGAGTCTATATCAGAAATAGGAGTAAGTGATGAAAACAAAAAACGTCTCGAAAGAGCTAAGATACGTGCTCTTTTTGAAAAAATGTTTTCAGATGGAATGATTCCAGATCCCAGCCCTTATTTTGAGACATACGATACAAACCTGCCAGAAGAACAAACCAGTCAGATTAAAGATATCGTAAAAAAAACCAGTATTGGTGATCTATTCCAAAGACTAGGGGAATATCAACTAACACATCATACCCGCAATACATTAATGTTCGGAATGAAAATAAATTCATTAGGTAATTTTGTAGACAGTACTCTTGATCATGCAAACCAGCCATTTATCCTACTAACTCTCAAAAGAAACCCTCTGATCAAAATATCACTTGATGAAATCACATTTCTTCATGATGCTGTAGAAGGCTTAAAAAAATCTGCAATAAGTGAGGAAGAACTCATACCAAAGATAAAGGAGAAACTACGTCAATTCTATCAAATAAATAAAACGGATGTCTCCAGCAGTAACATTAATGAAGTTGCAATGATGTCAGCAAAGTTTTCATATCATAACAAGGAGACTGACCAGCGGATTATCAATAAAATAGGTTATAACGCTTTTGAAAGATTGAAAAATACCCAATTAAAAAGAAAATATAAAATCATTCCATTTGTTAAATTCTCAGCAAACAATCCCTTCTACAACAGAAGATCTTATGTTCTTAGTTTCAACCCTTCACTAATAGTGCGTGAGAGACCATACGACAAATTAATAATAATTAATCTATTTGACAGTCTGTACGATAAAGAAAGATCTTTAACAGAGTCTATTAATCTTTATCATGAGTACAGAACTGAAAAAAGCGTTTTGTACAATGTTGTTGAAATTAATATGCCGCAAGGAAAAACACTTAAACTCGAAATAGTAAAAGGAATACCGTTCACAAACATTGGTGAAGACACTAAAGTCATCATTACCGGAGAGGTTTATTTCTCTGATATCAGACGCGCTACTCGTTTTTTTTCCGACACTCAGAACTTAATAAAAAAGCTAACATTGGTTTTAAGTATGGCAATTCCCAGCAATACCACCGTACAAACCATAGCATTCTCTTTTGATAACTCTGCACAAGGCATTTTTGGTTCTTCGGGTGTACTGGGTGTACTGAATGTTAACCATAAAGGTTATGCTGTACCTGAAGTTTTGAGGGAGTTGGCCAAAAAAGGTATCTTTGCAAATGCTGCCGTTGCAGTTCGCACGCCTCATTCAGCCGATGATCCTGACATACCATCAACCTCCAGCAATGCGCCCTACCCTGAACCAAACCGTGTTGTTTTTACCCTGCTGCCTGACGGGACCACTGTTGAATACAGAACGAGGTTCGGGTTAGCCTCCCTTGAGCCTAAAAATGTATTTACCCATGCCTTACCTGAAAGTCATCACAGCGATAACGGGACTGAAGGTCAATCTAACGATGCCAGCTCCGAAGACGATCCGATCAAAGCCATATTACAAGAGAAGATTGCCGGTAGCGGAT
>NZ_JAHHPN010000017.1:0-2767 GCF_024606325.1 Endozoicomonas sp. ONNA1 | reverse complement strand
TTGGGTCGCTTGCCAATCATCTCCAGCAGCAACTTTTCAGCCCATTCATACAGGCCTCTCTCCTGTAAGTGTCGCGCCAGGGCAATATTGACGATATGGAGATGTTTATGAAGGGTTTCCGCAGTGGCAGTTTTTCGATTCGATAGCAGCTTTCTGGTCAGCTCTTTTCTCACGTTCACCAGCAGTGTTTCAGTCATCTGGTGTTTTTTCATAAACTGCCACAGTCGGGCATTGGTAACATCAGCGTCAAAATTGTGAGATTTCTTGCAAAGGATTTCTTCATCGGCATCGGGGTCTATATTTCTCAGTCTTATCAGTCGTTCTTCAGCTTTCGAGAATAACCCAAGTGCCTGTTCACAGCGGCTCAGGGTCAGGTCAAGGTTGTGAATGGTGGAAGCCCCTAATGGAGTCAATGATCCTTTCGATCTGAATGCTTCCAGAAGATCAAAGGCTTCTTTCAGTTTTTCCCGGTTTTGCTCTTTCAACGATCTTGCCAGTCCCATGACTGAGCTTTGTTCGTCGGCGTCGCTGAGTTGGACCCGGTATTCTTCCAAGACAGCCTTGAATGTGGCTTCTGCGTAGCTGAAATGCTGGTTTTTCAGTGCTATATAGGCTTCACGGATTTTTCTTTCAGCCGGTTCAGGCGATTTCTTTCTGGTTGACTGGTGTGACCTCTGAACAGAAGGTTTGCTGTGCCCGGTGGTTCGCCGACGGCGAATATCCGTGCGCGTGTTCGACCAGGGACCACGAGGAACAAACGGTTGCGCATTCGGGTTTAAATCGGATGCAGGCTTTGTGTCCTGATGAGCGTCCTGATCGGAATCAGGCAGGTGATTTTGTGACGGTTGCGATGTTGAACCATAGGCTGGTGGTAATCCGTAACTGATGGCGAAGTAACCTCCCTTTAAACTCTTGAGACAGCAAACGGAGGTAGAAGTTCATGGAAGCGTCTTAATTCCCTGAGCCGTAGACAGGTTTATGTTTGCTGTGCCATATCCTGAAGCTTTTTAACAGCAAGTGCTTCGGTGATTCGCCAATCGTCGTTATCCTTAAACCGCTCTTTCCGGCTGGGGTCAAGAACTTTGGCTTTGTCGAACCATTCAGTCCACACGTCTTCACTGTTACCTTCACTGTAACTTAGCATTCTGAGACAGTGCGCTTTTTGCGAATAAGCGCCTGCAGTGGCGGGGTATTTCTGCAGCGCCGATTCCACAGACTCAAGCGCTTTTTTAAGGTTATTTCGTCCTGACTCAAGGTCATTGTCTGTTATCTGCCCGGTAGCCAGCCTGAAATAATGGATCGAGCATGTCAGTAAAGTATTGGCACTTTCCTGACATCCGCTCATTAATTCCATAAATCTTGTGGTCCCGGCATAGATACTCAGGAGTGTGTATTCACATTCACTCGCGTGGTATAAATCACAGCAACGATGGAGCAGTTTTAGAGACCGTTCTTTTTTATTCATCATCCGCCAGAGGCGAACCAGAGTCAGATCAATATCGCGAGTCCCGCTGGGTTTGCACAGGTTTTCCTCATTGTTATCGGGGTGCTTGCCAATGATGTTCAGCAACAGTCTTTCACACCGTTTATATTTGCCCGTTAACTCCCAAAGTCGCGCCATGGCCAGGTCAATGAGAGGATGCCCATAGGGCTTGCACAGAAATTCTTCAGTGGCTTCGGGGTGCTTGCCGCTCATGTTCAGAAGCAGTCTTTCACTCCATTGACTCTTGCCCATTGCCTGCCAAAGGAGTGCCTGGTTCAGATCAATATCGAAATTCCCGCAAGGTTGGCACAGGTCTTCTGCACAGGCATTGGGATCCTTGCCACTCATGTTCAGCAGCAGTCTTTCAGAGCGTTTAAATTTGCTCGCTATCTGCCAATGCCTTACCAGAGTCAGGTCAATCATAAAATCTTCAGAGGGTCTGCACAGGTCGTCCTCGCTGTCGTCGGGGTGCTTGTTAATCATGTTCAAGAGCAATTTTTCCGTGAGTTTATATTTGCCCTGCAGCTCCCAGACTCGCAGCAGAGCCAGGTCAATCTCACGGTCTCCAGAGGGCGTGCACAGGTCTTCCTCAGTGTCAGAGAGGTGCTTGTCACTCATGTTCAGCAGCAGTCTTTCAGCCCATTGATATTTGCCCATCCTATGCCAGTGTAGCGCCAGGGCCAGATCAATATCACGGTCTTCATAGGGAGTGAAGAGGTCTTCCTCAGTGCCATCCAGGCGCTTGCCACTCATATTCAGCAGTAGTCTGCCAACCCGTTCATGTTTACACATCAGCTCCCAGAGTCGCAGCAGAGCCAGATCAATTTCATCATTTCCACAGGGTTGACAAAGGAACTCCTCACTGTAGTTGGCTTGCTTGCCACTCATATCCAGCAGTAAATCTTCTGCCCATTCATATAAGCCTCGCTCCTGCAAGAGTCTCACCAGAGCAATATTGACAATCTGGAGCTGTTTATGCAGTGTTTTTGCAGTGGCAGCGCATCGATTCGACAGCAGTATTCTGGTCAGCTCTTTTTTCATATTCACCAGGAGTGTTTCAGCCATCTGGTGTTTTTCCATCGACTGCCACAGACGGGCATTGGTAATATCAGCGTCGAAATTGTGGGAATGCTGGCAAAGGATCTCTTCATCAGCATCGGGGTTCATATTTCTCAGTTTTACAAGTCGTTTTTCAGCATCCGAGCGTGACCCAAGCGCCTCTTCACAGCGGCTCAGGGTCAGGTCAAGGTTAGGAATGACGGAAGCCCCGAATGCAGTCAATGG
>NZ_JAHHPN010000267.1:0-28805 GCF_024606325.1 Endozoicomonas sp. ONNA1 | reverse complement strand
CCGACGGTGCCGTTATTTTCTAGTCTATTCATGCTCGGAATCTTCGAAGTGAGTATTTGTTCTCGATTAGAAAGAAAATTCAAAATTAATGCGGTTACATAGAGTCGCTTTAAGGATGAAAGTTCATAACATGTCGTTAAGCACAACTAACAAAAATGCCGCCCACCCATGCATTTTCTTTGCCTTTCTCCACAACAAATAATGAACAGGCTGGATGCTTGTTGCTCAGGGTCTATTGAGAAGTGCTTCCTGCGCTTCCATCATCAGGATTTCCTCCAGTGCCCTCAGGCCGGCAAGATAGCCAGAATAAGAGGCCGTTATAGCTTGTCTGGGTAGATCGTGATGGACAGCAACATCCCCTGCAGTCAAAACGCCGCTCTGACAGGTGTGGCTCCAACGGTATTCGTTATCCAGACTCTCGGGCGCTATTGAGCCAATTCCCAGATCCTCCGGCGAGTATTCCAGTGTATTGGCAATGACGCCGTCCACCATGATGGAACGGTTATCAGCCTGAACGCGGTAGAGATTTTCCAGAGGCATCAAGGTAATGGTATCTGCCGTTATTGTAGAAACGGATAACCTGAGGAGCTGCTTATCCAGACTTATAAGCAGGCTGGATTCAGTGTCAGGGACTGGCCAGAAGCTTTTCAACGGCTTTCTGTTTCGGGTATCAATGAGAACAACATCAAACCCGGATCGGCTGGCGTATAAAGCAGCGGTTTTCCCCCCAATCCCTGCGCCAAGGATAGCGACCCTCCTTTTCGACCAAACACTTTTTGTCACCGTTTTATTCAGCCACTGGGCAGAGGTTGTTCCCCTGGCCGCAGCCATCAGGAGAGTAACAAAGGGGCTATCAACAGAACCGAGTGTGAGCATGTTGCTCTTCATCAAGGGCTGAGACCATGGAGTTTGGTTGAAATCATAGCGTTGGATATAGTCCTTGTTATTCAGACAAATATCAGGGTAGATACCGGATTGAGGCTTCTGCCCAATGGCTGAGAATACACCTGAAACAGGAAGACTCAGCCTGCGCCTGCCGCCCTCAAAACTCAATGTACTGGCATTGAGCAAGCCATTCTGATTGATGTAAATGGACTCCAGATTATGTTCGAAATAGAGAAAAAGAGCCTTCTTTCTTCTCTCCAGTGCATTGTAGAGAAGATCAATCATGATACTTTCTGCCTTGAAGCTACTGCCTTGTACAGCAAGATGGACCTTATTGGCATTGAGGCTGAGCAAGCTGATAGCTTGTTCAATGGCTGAGGCTCCTCCACCCACCACCAGAACATCTTTTTCTGCAAACCTGGGACCGTCACAGTCGGTACAGGTAAATACCCCATTACCTTTGTAGGGCTCCAGAATCGTCGGCAGGTTGGGCTTTGCCCCCGATGCCAATATGACAAGGGTCGCATAATAGGCAGAACGCTCACCTTGTAAGACCTTCAGGGTTCCCTTCAGTTGAGTTTCAACAATATGATCTTCAATGATTTGAACATTAGGATTGCTGCTTGCCTTGTCTTCCATCAACTTTTGCAGGCTTGACCCCTTGATTGTCAGGCTTCCGGGCCAGTTTTCAATGGTACCCGCTCCTTCAAGCTGACCCTGGCTTTTATGACTTTTTATCACCCGTATCGTGACTGATGGGTTGAATCTTGCAATCGTCTGGGCGGCTGTCATGGCTGCAGGACCTCCACCTACGACCACAACAGAAGGCGTCAGCGCCCTGAGTGTCGGACTGAGGAACAGGGTGAGCAGCAGGCAGGCTGTCAACTTGTTGATATTTTTATACTTCATTTAAAAAAGTGTTCAGCAATAAGCAGCTCATTGCGGGGTATATTTCTTTTAACTTTTGTTATTCTTTTACCTGCCTGATTCTGATTCAGCGGCCGGAGTTCCTGAAGTACCTGAGCAATGACTTACTCAGGCTGATGGGTAAAAAATAGAGCAGATTTTTAATTTGTGAATACCGCTGCCACAATTTAAGCCTTTTTCCGCCAAGCGGTCAGGATTAAAAGCCAAAGACTGCGTTAAACCCTGATGCCTCATTGCGACTCCCGGAGCTAGTCTTACAGCTGACAGTTTTAATGCTTAACAAAAACGAGGAAAAGACCAAGATGAGAATTGCATTGTCGGCACTGCTGAAAGTCGCCGCTATTGCTTCACTGGGTTTCTGGTGGCTTTGGCTGTTTATTGGCACAGCGTATTACTATGTTTTGCAGGAGAATTCTCTCTGGGCGTCAGCGCAGTCAGGTGCGGGTGTTGCTTTGACTGTTTTTGTCGCAGGTATGTTGAGCTGTCATTTATCCGAGATATTGGTACCGGTTAAAAAATGATTGCTCCCAAGAGATGTCGTCAAGGGGCCGTGAGCCTGCAAATAGACTTTGTCTGGTATCCGCCCCTAAAACCTTTGGCTCTTAAACGTTTTTAAAGTTTCATCGTCAAAGCTACGGCCAGATTTCTGGCAGCCCTGATCAGATTCTCTTCTCCTTTCATCAATGCCTTTTCAAGACTGACAGCTCCATGCACCACAGGAAACAGGGCATCGATTCCCTGAGCATAAACGGCGTCTGCACCCTGCCCAACTGAACCAGCCAATGCCACCACCGGAAGATCCAATGATTTGGCGATACGAGCAACACCCACAGGGGTTTTACCCTGAGCAGTCTGGCCATCTATACGACCTTCACCCGTAATGACCAGATTGGCCCCTTTGACCTTTTCAGCCAGACCAACAGCATCCATGACAATTTCAATACCGGGCTCAAGCCGGGCATTGAGAAAACCCAGTAATGCCGCCCCCATGCCACCGGCCGCTCCGGCACCGGGCACGTCACGGACAGAGACACCCAGATCGCGTTCCATAATCCGGGCATAATGCCCAAGGGACTGATCCAGAGCTTCCACCATTTCATGTGTAGCACCCTTTTGCGGGCCAAAAACAGCAGAAGCTCCATTGTTACCGGTCAGAGGGTTATCAACGTCACAGGCAGCGATGATTTCAACCGATTGCAGGCGCTGATCCATGTTGGAGGTATCGATGCTGCCGAGGCTTTGTAACGGTTCTCCACCGTAAGGCAACTCTTTACCATCGTCGCTTAATAACCGAACCCCCAGAGCCTGCATCATACCGGCACCGCCATCATTGGTTGCACTGCCACCAATCCCGACGATTATTTTTTTAACACCTTTATCCAGCGCACTAAGGATCAGTTCTCCAGTTCCCGCTGTGGTTGCAATCATCGGGTCACGCTGATCAGGACTGACCAGCTCCAGCCCGGAAGCCCTGGCCATCTCGATGACCGCCGTTACGCCGTCACCCAGTACGCCAAATTCAGCCTGAACCTGATGGCCCATAGGGCCTGTGACAGGCACTTTTATAAAATGACCATCTGTGGCATCAATCAGTGACTGAAGTGTTCCCTCGCCACCGTCGGCGACGGGTACTTTGACATACTGAGCATCAGGAAGAATTTCCTTAAAGCCGGTTTCGATGGCTGAGGCTACCTGGGCGGCGGTCAGGCACTCTTTGAAGGAATCCGGGGCAATGACAATTTTCATCGGTCTTCACTCTTCCGTGTCAGGCGATCTTTATGATGCCGTAAATGTATGGTACGCGTCAGCGACGTGTTGAAAACAAATATGGAACCATAGAGCCAAATTTTAATAAAATCAGCCTGAGTCTTTTATGTTCGGGTCTGATTCGTGTCCATTGTTTCTCGTTTACTGGTTTTCTTCTGCGCTGCCAGCTTTCCTTTTTCTGTCTGGTCTGCACTCACCAGCTTTTCTCAGGCCAAGCGGGAAGCAGTAAAAATCTATTCCAATCACCTCACCAGTTTTTATTGCGGCTGCGATATAACCGTGCAGGGCAAGAAACTGGTGCCTGATCTTGAATCCTGCGGATATGAGGTACGAAAACAGCCAAACCGAGCTTCAAGAATTGAGTGGGAGCATGTGGTACCAGCCTGGGAATTTGGTCATCAGCTGCAGTGCTGGCAGGAGGGAGGTCGTAAAAGCTGTGGCAAGAATCCCGATTTTCGCAAAATGGAATCGGATCTCCACAACCTGGTTCCTGCAGTCGGAGAAGTGAATGGCGATCGATCCAACTACCGCTTCGGCTTTCTTCAAGATACACCTGACATGTATGGTCAGTGTGACTTTAAAGTCAATTTCAAGCAGCAAAAAGCACAACCGCCGTTAACACAACGAGGCCAGATTGCCCGAATCTATCTCTATATGGCAAACCGTTACGCCTTCAGACTCAGCAAAAGTCAGAGAAAGCTCTATGAAGCCTGGGATCGACTCTATCCAGAAACAGCCTGGGAAGTTGAGCGTAATGCTCGTATTGCCGCGGTTCAGGGCTGGGGAAATCCATACATTTCAGAGCAGCCATAGGGATGAATCAGCGTATTCGACTGTCCTATCAGCAATCGAGGTATTATCATGTCCGATTAGCTCACTTTTAAAGCTCCCAAGGTTTATTAAGAATGGAACAGACCTTCATCGGCGATGATGGCGTAGAGCGACAGTCACTGAGAGCCTACACAGAAAGCGCATACCTGAATTACTCCATGTATGTCATTCTGGATCGGGCCCTGCCCCACATTGGCGATGGCCTGAAGCCAGTACAGCGCCGTATTGTTTATGCCATGAGCGAGCTGGGGCTGAAAAATACCGCCAAGTTTAAAAAATCAGCCCGTACGGTGGGTGATGTTCTGGGTAAATTTCATCCCCATGGCGACTCTGCCTGTTACGAGGCCATGGTATTGATGGCTCAGCCCTTCTCATACCGCTACCCGCTGGTAGATGGCCAGGGAAACTGGGGGTCGCCGGATGATCCCAAATCGTTTGCTGCGATGCGGTATACCGAGTCCAGGCTGACTCGCTATTCTGACGTCCTGCTCGGTGAGCTGGGGCAGGGCACAGTAGACTGGGTAGCTAACTTCGATGGAACACTGGAAGAACCATCGATCTTGCCCGCCCGATTACCCAATCTGCTGCTGAACGGCACCACTGGTATCGCCGTGGGTATGGCGACGGACATCCCTCCTCATAACCTGAGAGAAGTCGCAAACGCCTGTATTCATCTGTTGGATCATCCGGGCTCAGGCACTGCCGAGCTGGCTGAACATGTTCTGGGACCGGACTTCCCCACCGAAGCTGAAATTATTACCCCCCGCGAAGAAATTCTTAAGATCTACGAGCAAGGGCGAGGTTCTTTGAGAATGAGAGCCGTCTACCAGCAGGACAGTGGAGAGATCATTGTCGCAGCGCTTCCCTATCAGGCTTCCGGGGCGAAAATTCTGGAGCAGGTGGCCGCCCAGATGCAAGCCAAGAAGTTACCCATGGTGGCAGACCTGAGGGACGAATCAGACCATGAGAATCCTACCCGACTGGTGATCGTTCCCCGTTCCAATCGTATCGATGTGGATGGTTTGATGAACCATCTGTTTGCCACGACCGATCTTGAGAAGACCTACCGGGTCAACATGAATATGATCGGTGTCGACGGTAAGCCCCAGGTCAAAGCTCTGGATACCCTGCTGAAGGAGTGGCTGGTCTGGAGAACCGATACCGTCAGACGTCGCCTGCAACACCGCCTCGATAAAGTGCTGGCCCGGCTTCATATTCTTGAGGGGTTGCTGGCAGCCTTCCTGAACATTGATGAAGTCATCGAAATTATCCGCAATGAAGACAAGCCGAAAGAAGTCATAATGACCCGGTTTGGTCTCTCTGAGGTTCAAGCGGATGCCATTCTGGAAATCAAACTGCGTCAGTTAGCCAAACTGGAAGAGATCAAAATCCGTGCTGAACAGGAAGAGTTGGAAAACGAGCGCAAGAACCTTGAGCTGACCCTCAGCTCCGAGCGTCGACTGAAAACCCTGGTCAAAAAAGAGATCAAGGCCGATGCTGAGGAATTTGGTGATGACCGTCGTTCACCTCTTAAGGTTCGTCAGGAGGCCCAGGCACTGTCTGAAACGGATCTGATGACATCTGATCCAGTGACTGTCGTGCTGTCTGAGAAGGGTTGGGTGCGTTGTGCCAAAGGTCATGAGGTTGATCCTGCCAGTCTCAACTATAAGTCAGGAGACAAGTATCGATTGTCTGCCAAGGGCAAGAGTAACCAGTCTTCAATCTTTATAGACTCCACTGGTCGCGCTTATTCTATTCAAACTCATACTCTTCCCTCTGCACGGGGCCAGGGTGAGCCACTGACAGGACGCGTCAACCCTCCTTCCGGAGCAACCTTTGAAGGGCTGTGTATAGGCGACAGTAATGATTGTTACTTGCTGGCCAGCGATGCCGGTTATGGTTTTGTTGTTCAGCATTCCGATATGGTCAGCAAGAACAAGGCCGGTAAGGCTCTGCTGACTCTGCCCAAGTATTCCCAGGTTATGTCGCCCGTACCGGTAACGGCAGAAGATCAGGTGCTGGCAGCCATCACCAACGAGGGACGCATGCTGGTCTTCCCGCTTTCCGAATTGCCGAAGCTGGCAAGAGGTAAGGGCAACAAGATCATTAATATTCCTTCGGCACGGGCATCGGACCGAATCGAGTTGATGGTTCATCTGGCGATAATGAACTCGAGCGACGCTCTGGTTCTGTACTCAGGCAAGCGTCATGTGACGTTGAAATCGGCAGACATTGTGCATTATCACGGAGAGAGAGGCCGCAGGGGTAACAAACTGCCCCGTGGCTTCCAGAAAGTGGATAGTTTTGAGGTTATACGGGCAAACGAAAAAGAAGAGAGCTAAGCCCGAAGAATGGGCAACTCGGTTCCATCACTGCAGGGTTTTTATAGCCCGACTGCTGGCGGCCGCTAAAAACCCATGATGGTTTGTTGAGCCCAATGATCAGCAATGGCCGATTCCGCACCCCTTGATGATGAGGTTGCAAAGATGTTCTGTTGCAGCCTCTAAATCCTCATCGGACAGAGCCTCCTTACCCATGACACAGGCCACCTGAGGACTGTAGTCTACATAATACTGGGTGTTAGCCCAGATGGTGAACAGCAGGTGAAGAGGATCCACAGGATCCATTTTGCCTTGTTCTACCCAGGACTCAATAACCAGTGACTTCTCTTTGATCCATGCTCTGAAGTGCTCAAAGTGTTCCTTGAGGTGTTGCCCTCCATGAATGATCTCACTGCTGAATATACGGGAAGCGTTGGCATGAGCCAGGCAGTATCGCATTTTAGCCCGTATATACTGTCGAAAGGCTGAAGCCGGATCATCCTCTTTGTTCAAGCCGGAAAAAACAGCTTCCCAGAGTGCCATAATATGGCTGAGAACGGCGCCATACAGATCGACCTTGCTGTTAAAGTAATAATGAATGTTGGCTTTTGGCAATCCGGCTCTGTTTGCAATGTCTCTTATTGAAGTCCCTTTGAAGCCACCAAGAACGAATTCGTCCTCCGCAGCTTGCAGTATGATCTGGATGTTCTTTTGACGCACACGACTACTTTTCAAGGCCGTCTGTTGAACCTTGGCAGCGGAAGATTGCATAAAATCTCCGTATATTGATTAGGTGTTATGACTATCGACTATGAATATAGACAAGAGTTGCGCAATTACCATTCGCTGCAAATAATTTGATAGCAAGACAGTCTTTTTTTACCCTGCCCATAAGTAAGCACTTTTATTCAGAACCCGTGAAGGTAGCTAAATTTTCGGTGATGTTATTTTCTGGGCGCATAATCAAAAACGTCAGAGTGCAGGTTTTTTTTCGGGAACCCATTTTCAATCATTACGTCATATGTCGCATAAACCATTTGTGGAGAGCCACTGATATAGGTCTGGCAATGGTGCAGCTTTTCTCGATCGGCCAGTATCGCTTCGTACAACAACCCATGACGTCCACACCAGTCATCTTCATGATTGGCTTCACTGACCACTGGATGATAATGAAGGCCCTGACCAGACCATTGCACAGGAAGGTTTGGCAAATAAAAGTCAGCTGGAGTTCTGGCTCCCCAGTAGAGATGGATCTCCCCATTATGATGGTGACGCAGGCAGTACTCGATCATGCTTTTCATTTGCGAAAAGCCGGTACCGGCAGCAATGAATAGCAGAGGTTGTTGTTTATCCATTGAGTCAGGGAGGTAGCAATTCCCGGCAGGCAAACTGATGTTCAACACACCTTCTTTTATTTCCCGAAAGAGCTGTTGAGAGTTCGGACTGCCTTTCAGCTGTTGAATGTGTAGCTCCAGATGCTGCTGGTTTTCTTGCGGCGCTGAGGCAATAGAAAAACAATTGTTCTCATTATTCTGAAGGTGAACAATAAGATACTGGCCCGGGTAATAATCGGGCAAGCAGCCCGACCCGGTGGCCAGTTTGACACGGTAAATGTCGGAGCTGAGAAGCTGAGTATCGGCAACTGAGCATTGCAGCTTTGAAGACTCTGTTATCTGCACGATGCCTCCCTCCGGAATGTCACAGCCTGCAGGAATGCCTGGGGAATCCCTGCTGATTGCACTAAAAGTAACACTGTATCACAGGAAAACAGGTGATAATCAGGAGTTTTAACCGCTTCAGTCTATACCTAAATCATCCCAGATTGCATCAACCTGATCTTTGACTTTCTGTGTCATGGTTATGGTCTGACCCCATTCCCTGTCGGTTTCTCCGGGCCACTTGTTCGTAGCATCAAAGCCCACCTTAGAACCAAGACCTGTAACCGGTGAAGCGAAATCCAGATAATCAATGGGGGTGTTTTCAACAAAGACGCTGTCCCTCTTGGGGTCCATACGTGTTGTCATGGCCCATATCACATCGTTCCAGTCCCTGGCATTGACATCATCGTCAGTAACAATGACGAACTTGGTGTACATAAACTGTCTGAGAAATGACCATACACCGAGCATGACCCGTTTGGCATGACCCGGGTATTCCTTGCGCAGGGTGACTACCGCCATTCGGTAAGAACACCCTTCCGGTGGCAGATAAAAGTCCACGATTTCCGGGAACTGTTTTCTCAGAATGGGGACAAACACCTCATTCAGGGCAACTCCCAGAATGGCGGGCTCATCAGGAGGTCTGCCTGTGTAGGTGCTGTGATAGATGGGATCCCTTCTGTGAGTAATGCACTCTACAGTGAAGACCGGGAAGCGTTCGACTTCGTTGTAGTAACCCGTATGATCACCAAACGGGCCTTCGTCCGCCATCTCTCCCGGATAGATATGACCTTCCAGTATTATCTCGGCACTCGCAGGTACCTGGAGGTCATTGGTGATGCTTTTAACCAGTTCGGTTTTACTGCCTCTGAGCAAACCTGCAAAGGCATACTCTGAAAGGCTGTCAGGCACAGGGGTCACAGCGCCCAGGATAGTAGCAGGATCTGCGCCCAGGGCCACTGTGACAGGGAAAGGCTTGTCAGAGTCCTTCTGCTGCCAATCCCTGAAGTCCAGAGCACCACCCCGGTGGGATAGCCAACGCATGATCAGTTTATTTTTACCGATCAGCTGTTGACGGTAGATTCCGAGGTTCTGTCGATCTTTTTCAGGACCTTTGGTGATGACCAGAGGCCAGGTGACCAGAGGGCCTGCATCGCCGGGCCAGCAGGTTTGAACAGGTATCCGGTTAAGATCGATCTCATCGCCTTTCAGCACGACTTCCTGACAGGCGGCTTTGCTGACCACTTTGGGCCCCATGTTTAACACTTGTTTGAAGACAGGCAACTTTTTCAGAGCATCCCGGAAACCCTTGGGCGGGTCGGGTTCCTTCAAGTAGGCGAGGAGCTGACCTACCTCCTTAAGGGCGCTGACATTATCCTGCCCCATACCAAGAGCGACGCGGCGTTCAGTGCCAAATAGATTGGCCAGTACCGGCATGTCGTAGCCTTTCGGATTTTCGAAAAGCAGTGCCGGTCCTTTCTTGCGAAGGGTACGGTCGCTGATTTCGGTCATTTCCAGGTATGGATCGACTTCGGTCTTGATCCTGACGAGTTCACCCTGCTTTTCCAGTAGCTTGATGAAGTCCCGGAGGTCCCTGTATTTCATTGGATGTGTAGGCTGCAGCTGAAAGAAGATAGGGATAGGGCAGGCCTATCCCCGGAGAATGATGGATTACTTCCGTTTCATAGACTGGAAGAATTCTTCATTGGTCTTGGTGTGCTTCATGCGATCCAACAGGAACTCAATAGCCCCGATTTCGTCCATTGGGTGCAGAATCTTACGCAGAATCCACATGCGCTGGAGTTCTTCTTCGGTCGTCAGGTAGTCTTCGCGACGAGTACCGGACTTGTTGAAGTTGATGGCAGGGAAGACACGCTTTTCCGCGATACGGCGGTCGAGGTTCAGTTCCATGTTACCGGTACCTTTGAACTCCTCGAAGATCACTTCGTCCATCTTGGAGCCCGTGTCCACCAGGGCGGTAGCCATGATGGTCAGGCTGCCACCTTCTTCGATGTTACGGGCAGCGCCAAAGAAACGCTTGGGGCGCTCAAGAGCGTGAGCATCAACACCACCGGTCAAAACTTTACCGGAAGAAGGAATAACCGTGTTGTAAGCACGAGCCAGACGGGTAATGGAGTCCAGCAGGATTACTACGTCTTTCTTGTGTTCAACCAAACGCTTGGCCTTTTCCAGAACCATTTCAGCCACCTGCACGTGGCGTGATGGAGGCTCGTCAAAGGTTGAGGCCACTACTTCACCACGTACGGAGCGGGCCATCTCGGTCACTTCCTCCGGACGCTCATCAATCAACAGAACGATCAGGTGGCATTCAGGGTTATTACGGGTGATATTGGCTGCAATATTTTGCAGCATCAGGGTTTTACCCGCCTTGGGTGGGGAAACGATCAGACCGCGCTGACCTTTACCGATGGGAGCCACCAGGTCGATGATACGACCCGTTAAATCTTCGGTAGAACCATTCCCCATTTCCATGACCAGACGGTCCTGTGGAAACAACGGAGTCAGGTTTTCAAATAGAATCTTGTTACGAGCGTTTTCGGGCTGGTCAAAGTTAATTTCATTGACTTTTAGCAGTGCGAAATAGCGTTCACCTTCCTTAGGGGGGCGAATTTTACCCGCAATGCTATCGCCGGTTCTCAGATTGAATCGACGAATCTGACTGGGTGAAACATAAATATCGTCAGGACCCGCCAGGTAAGAACTGTCGGAAGAACGCAGGAAGCCGAAGCCATCCTGAAGGATCTCAAGAACACCATCGCCATAGATGTCTTCCCCGCTGCGGGCATGGCGCTTCAGGATTGAGAAAATTACGTCCTGCTTCCGGGAACGGGCCAGATTCTCAAGGCCCATCTCATTAGCGATCGCCAGAAGTTCAGGAACAGATTTTTTTTTCAGTTCGGTAAGATGCATAAGAGTTCGCGAACGTTAAATTGAAAGGTAATGGCCGTCGTAGTTGCAGGAAGATCAGATATTATTGAGATTATTATATTCAGCATCGTTTAATATCGATGCCTGCCTAAGCTCATTAAAAAAACGGCTTTCAAGCTTAAACCTGTAAATCTGGAAGGCTAGCTCGAAACAAACGTGGCCGGAGTATTCTCTACTGCTTATCAGAAGGGCCGCCAAGCCTCCAGAAACACACTCAACAGTCATACCTGAAACAAGCAGATCTGATAACTCCTGAATTCACAGTCTATATCCTTTTCTGGAAAATAATCAAGAACTCCTGCCGAGTCAACTTTTCAGAAGCTTTTTGTTGAGAAATATTTCCCGTTGGAGCAAGCATAAAAAAAGCTATTACAAACCTGATTTTTTTTGATTTCCATGAGCCTCATTCTGAGGATGATGGTTGGACAAAAGACTATCTGTGCAGGAGATAACACCCGGTGCTATGAAACCAGCGAGATGATTTTCACCATCCCGCTGGCTTTTCCGGAAATCTTTTAAGCCAGAGTCCCGGAAAGTCTCTGACGCTTCTGAAGCAGAAAGGTCAATCCTGCTACAGGTTGCTGTCAAGAAATGCTGTCAGCTGAGACTTGGACAGGGCTCCAACCTTGGTCGCTTCGACATTGCCGCCTTTAAACAGCATCAGCGTCGGAATGCCGCGCACGCCATACTTTGGAGGTGTGGCTTCGTTGTCATCAATGTTCAGTTTACAGATTTTCAACTTGCCATCGTAGTCCTGTGCGATTTCGTCCAGCACGGGTGCGATCATTTTGCAGGGCCCACACCATTCAGCCCAGTAGTCGACCAGTACAGGTCCTTCTGCCTTCAGCACGTCCTCTTCGAAGGTAGCGTCTGTCACATTGACAATTTCGCTCATGGAATGGATCTCCTAGCCATTTTGCTTAATGTCAGAGCACGAATCATAGCAAAGGGATGATCCCCGAAACAAATTCGTTACTCCGATTTAATTTTTGGAGGGGTAGTTTACAGAGTTATGTCTGTTTGTATACGGCTGTCAGCCTGAATCAGATTTTGCTGCCCGTAAATTTATGACTCATGGGATGTATATTCTTCATCACCGGAAGATTGAAAACAGTTTTTTTCCTGTCACGAAATATCTGCCAAAACAGGTAATCGAAGGCTTGAAGGAGAAGCTGTCTGGTTTACAGTACTGACAGGCTAACAGTAAATGTGCTGTAACCACAGCCTTCTGTTATATTGCTGATTTATGTAGCCAGCGCCATGATTGGCATGACAAAAACTGATTGTCTGGTCATGGCCTGATTATTCAACCAACCGTCAGCTCACTGGATTCCAGGTGAAAAAAGCCGGACTGTGCGGGAGTGTCGAAGAAGAACATTATGACAGACCAGGGTCGTATTGAGTCCAACAGCCAGCCCCTTGTGGCAGCTATTGATCTGGGTTCCAACAGCTTTCACATGATTGTCGCCAAGGTGGAACAGGGGGAAATCAGGCCGATTGAACGGCTTGGAGAAAAAGTGCAACTGGCTGCTGGTCTGAGTAAGGATGACCGTCTCTCTGAACAGGCCATGGCCAGAGGATTGAATTGCCTGGCACAGTTTGCCCAGTATATGTCCGGAAGGCACTTTCAGGCACTCCGGGTGGTGGGCACCAATGCTCTTAGAAAAGCGAAGAACAGCGGCGAATTTGTCGAAAATGCTGAAAAAATCCTCAACCATCCTATTGAAATTATTGCCGGTCGGGAAGAAGCCCGCCTGATCTATCTGGGCGTGGCTCAGACTCAATCAGACGACAACGATCGTCGGGTCGTAGTGGATATTGGTGGTGGCAGTACCGAGCTGATTGTGGGCGAGCGTTTCGAACCCAGGCTGCTTGAAAGTCTTCATATGGGTTGTGTCGCTTATACCGATCGTTTTTTTCCAGGCGGAGAGCTATCCTCTGAACGCTTTCAGTCAGCTTATTATGCGGCCCGCCTGGAACTTCTGAACATTGAACAAGCCTACAAGAACCTTGGCTGGGTGGATGCTGTGGGCTCCTCTGGCTCTATCCGGGCAGTGAGTTCGATTCTCTCAGCCATGGGTCATGGTGAAATCATTACCCGGACAAAAATGAACATGCTCAAAAGTCAGGTTCTGGAATTCTCTCATACTGGCAGAGTGCGCTTCCCCAGCCTGAAACCGGATCGTCAGGCTATCTTCCCTGCCGGGCTGGCGATTTTAATGGCATGTTTTGACGCCTTTGAGATAGAAAGGATGCAATACTCCGAGGGTGCTCTTCGGGAGGGCGTTCTTTATGACATGTTAGGACGGGATCGCCATGAAGATGTCAGGGGCCGAACCCTATCAGCATTGATGAAACGCTATCATGTTGACCTCACCAATGCCGAGGGCATAAATCGTTACGCACTGACCTGTTTTGACCAGGTCAGCCAGAGTTGGAGGCTGGAGGCTTCTGATCGGGAGCTTCTGAACTGGGCTTCACTGGTTTGTGAAGTGGGTCTGGATATTTCACATTCACAATACAACCGTCATGGCGCTTATCTGATCCAGCACTCGGATCTGATGGGTTTCAATAAAGAGCAGCAGAGAAAGCTGGCTCTTTTGGTACACGCGCATCGAAGGACGATTCCGAAAGGCTTGCTTGAACATTCAGACAGCAATCTGCTGTTAAAGCTGACAGTCCTCCTGCGTATGGGGATTGTGCTTAATCATATACGAAGCAGCACATTCTCCCATTATGACTTAAAAGCAGGCAACCGTGCTTTAAGTGTTGGCTTTGAATCAGGTTGGCTAAAAGATCACCCCCTGACGGCAGCCGACTTTGAACGAGAAAAAATGTATCTGAATAAAGTCGGCTTCAAATTAAGTGTTAACTGATTGACCAGGGGACTGGTCCGAAGACATATCAAACTCCTGATACTCTTCCTTGTCCCTTGTAAGCATGATAACGGCGCCATCAATCAGGTTGGTACAGGCATCGTGAACGTGAGCGCTGTCATTCAATAGCGAGCTGGCGATAAATGGGTCGACCTGTCCTGAGCGAATCAGTTCGTTCAGAGTCTCGTTGGTTTGACTGTCTCGTTCTCTGAGTTCTTGCTTCAGTTGGTCTGCGTGTTCGCGGATATGGCTGTAGCTGCGTCGAACGCCCAAAATGTCAACCAGTTTCAGAACAGAAGCCAGGCAAAGCCTAAGTTGATTGTACTGTTCCCGAATCTGCTCGTTTTCCGACTTGGTGTATTTGCCCATATTCTTATAGATATGCTTTACGTGCTTGATGGCCTGAACAAAGTCACGACAGGCCACCTTCAGGGCGAACAGCTCCTGGGCTTGTTGCCTGGGGAGTTTGCCCTCCAGGGCGCCAGAGTACTGGACAATATCTGCGTAGATACCTTTTATGTGCCGAATATAAAGCTCCTTGATCGTCCAGGGCTGATCATCCCTGCGCCAGCTCTGAACCAACTCTTCAAGGTTGTCGGACTCACGAAGCTTTTCACCACTGAGATAAATGCCATAACAGATCAACTCCAGAGTATTGCGATAGAGATGCCCACATTCCTTGGTAATCGCTCTCAATGCGGTGTCGGGATAACTGAGTGTGACCGGGTTCAGATAAATAGCTCTATTTACCTTCGGAGATTCATCTTCTGCAAGATTCAACGGAACCTGTGGTGTGTTATCAATAAAGAGCTTCTGCAGCCAATGCACCATTTTATTGAGGAATGGTAAAAGGACCATAATACCAATGATGTTGAACAGGCTATGAAAGATGGCCAGCTTCAGGGTGTAGTTATTCGCTGCGATACCATAAACGGAAGCCAGATAGTCCACTGTCCCCATCAGAGGTTCGAGAGCAGCAATAGCAATGATTGCAGTGACGACATTAAAAGCAAGGTGAGCAACAGCCAGTCTTTTCCCTTCTGCATTGGCACTGATGGCTCCAAGGATGGCTGTGATGGTGGTGCCAATATTTGAGCCGATGGCCAGAGCCAGAGCATTCTCGTAGCTGAGCTGGCCCGCAGCAAGAGCCGAGAATGTCAAAACCATTGTTGCGTTGGTTGACTGCATAATGATGGTGGCCAGCATACCTAACCCGGTATACACCAGCACCCCAAAAAAGCCCCGCATGGCAAATTCAGCCAGATCAATGGAGCTTTTGAAGGCATCAAAGCCCACCTTCATGTAGTGGATACCCAGGAACAGAAAGCCTATGCCAAGAAGAATGTAGCCTAATCCATTAATATTCTTGTGTTTGTTGGATTTCAGGAGCAGTCCTATCACCAACAGAGGCATGGCATAGGCTGACAATTTAACCTTCAAGCCGAAGAGAGCCACCAACCAGGCACCGGCTGTACTGCCGAGGTTGGCACCAAAAATAATCCCGATGCCTGCCGTCAGCCCTATCAGACCGGCACTGAGAAAGGAAATGACGATAACCGAAACCAGAGAGCTGGATTGCAGAAAAGCGGTGGAAATTACGCCAAAGGACAGGCTTTTCCAGACCTTGTCGGTAGTTTTCTTCAGCAGGGCTTCAAGAAGCCCCCCGGTATAAACCTTGAAGCCCTGCTCCAGATAAACCATGCCAAACAAAAAAATAGCAACACCGGCCGCTATCTCACGAAACTCTGGGCTGACCCAGAAACCGTAGATCAGCATTACGATGATAGAGGGCAGAAAAAGCCGGCTTAACATGCCTGATTGAAAACTCATAAGCATTCCGAACACTGACTTCATTAACGTTCTTATCGGCGTGTTGGTTCGGACTTTTCAATTAATTTATCTGTCGTAAAACTGTCACTAAAGAGTCAGGACTAAGGCCCGATAATATGGGTTCCTGAGGTTCCACTGCCTGATCCGCAGGGTGCAACAGCCTCATAGGAATAGATGACGTAGATGAGAAACATTCAAAGGGCTGTGACGGCAAGTTTCATGACAGGGAACTTCGTGCAGATAGTTGAGTAACAAGGTTAGGAAGATGGCCGGAAATCTGATAGTTAAAGATCGAATCACCTGCGAGCAGGGGCGATTATATCAATGCCTGCGAAATGGTCGAATCAAAGTACTGATGGACAATGGCGAAGTCAGAGAGTATTTCGCCAAAGATCTGGTGGCCACGCTGGCCTCCAGTCCGGTGGCAGAGCTTTCCAAAAGAGGTCGTCTAAAACAGTGATAGAAGTGGCAAAAGTACATAAACACACCAGGGCCTGCTTTTTTCAGGCCTTTTGTGTAACATCTACCCGCCCGATCAAAAGTTTACGACGATTTTGCTAATTCAGCTTGTCGACCAGAAATGCCCATAGCGTATTTCATGACTTCCTTAACAGCTGGCCTTGATTTCCCGGCAATACCCAATGCAAGGTTTCTCAGAACCTTCAGAGGCACATTACTGTTGCTGAAAGCGAGATAGAAAGCGTCCATGGTACTCATCATAAGTTGATTATCTCTGCGACGAGCCTTTTCATAACGCGACAATACTTTCTTACTACCCAGAGACCGACCCGCATGATAAGCATCGGTCAGTATCTCTGCCAGCCAGGCAACGTCCTGAAAGCCCAGGTTGACACCCTGACCCGCAAGAGGGTTGATGGTGTGTGCGGCATCGCCCGCAAGTACCACACCATTGGCGAAATAGTTCATGGCATGTCGACGAGCCAGCGGGAACGATCCTCTCTCGTGCAGTTTAATCAACGGTGGTAACTCTTTAGGAAAAGTCGTTGAAAGTTCTTCCAGAAACTCACTGTCTGGCAGTTTCATGAGTTTATGGACATTCTCTGGCAGGTTATACCAGACAATAGACGCATAACTTTTGCCATCAACATCAGCCATTGGAAGAAAGGCTTCCGGTCCCGTGGCAGTGAACGCCTGCCAGGTAATGTCCTGTAAGCCCCCTTCAATCTCAACAGTCGCCACCAGGCACTGTTGCTCATATTCACGAGTGTCCAGACGAATATTGGCCTGTTCCCTGACCCTGGACTGAGCACCATCAGCCCCAATAAGCAAATCCGCGGTAAATACATTGCCATCCTGCAGCGTGACTTCAGGCTTTTCACCTCTGAGATTCATGCTTTCAATGGTTGCAGGGGCAAACACCGATACCGATTCTATGTCTTCGAGCCTTTTTAAAAGACCCAGCTGAGTGACACGGTTCTCGACAATAAAACCCAACTGTTCATGCCTGATATCTGCCGCGTTGAAGATAATTTGATTAGGCCGTTTATCCAGCTCTTTGCCGACCGGGGAGTATAGTTTCTCCCACACAGCCATGCGTCGATAAGGGCACATCCTCATGGTTTCCATATACGGCCAGGCACCCAGATTTTTCAGAATCTGCCCGGATGCGTAGCTCAGTGCCGATACTCTCAGATCCGGTAACTGATTGGGTTTGAATGCTGACGGTAAGGCCCGGTCAAAAACCGCCACCCGAATACCTTTGAGGCCCAAAGCACACGCAATTGCGGCACCCACCATGCCTGCGCCAACCACCATTACATCGTAGTGTTCTGATTTCGTCATAGCCTGAAACTTCCCGTTAGCCCGCAGTCTTTGGATAACCGGCTTATATGACCACAGGGCGAATGAATGCTCAACTATCCGGCTCGAGAAGGCTATCGCAGCATCTCAAAAAGAAAAATCCATTTTCTTGCATATCAATCAACTACTGCTAAAAACATTGTGCTCATAAACAAAAATCCACTGATTGGAGTATTCAAATGCAGTATCGGTTTCTTCCGATAGTTCCTTTCCTTGTGTCACTCTACACCGAAGCGGGACAATGGCCTGACGTGGCTCGATATTCAACTTCTTATTACTCCCAACTCAAAACCATGGACTTATATCTTCCACCTATACAGGCATTGGAAATTCCTAAAGCACAACGGATCGATCCAGTCTTTTATCAACCTGAAGCATCTTCACTGAGTAAAACAAAAACATTTCTTCAATTAAATGTTGCTACTGCCGGTTATTCCTCTATTGAGATTTCTGAAGCCGATGACGGTGTTTTCTTCACTGACTTTAAAAGCTCAGAAACAACGTCCAAAACAACCACTGCATTAGAGCAGGACTATCTGAACCATCTGGATATACTCAGACTGAACAAGATAAGGCTGGTGTTTGACTCTCAGGACAACACCCTGAGATTTTCTTGTCATGGAAAAACGTTCATTATTTCCAAATTCAGCGATTCCGGGACTTCTGAACCCTATCAGTCATTCCTGGTCCCGGCTATTTCATTAATGCCGGAAGTCGTCCAACTGATTGTCAACCTGATCCGGCACCTGAATGAACATCCTGACGGTATAGAGGGAGAAGAAGCTTTCCCCGGGGGAACACTCCAACAGGCTGATGTGGATAAGTATTTGATTTTTTCCGACACTGCTCTGTTTCCCACTTATCCTGACACAAGCTTCTGCAGGGGCAGCAGTCACTGTGTCCCCCTGAGTCAATACGCCTGGCTGGTCTATTCAGGGCATGGCAAAGCGGCCATTGTGAGCGATCCTTATTCCTCCGATGAGCCTATGGATGCAGATAATGGAAAAGACGGTGAGGGAGGTGAAGTGAAAAAGCCTGCCTATGCAACTCTTCCTGCCGGGGCCACTGACTTTCGGGCAGGTAATATCGGCATTGGAGGAGGTATTGGGGCTGGCTCAGGCGGTGAAGACAATGATCCACCGGAAAAAGCAACTGATTATTCCCGAACGCCTCCAGAAGACAAAAACGAGTCTGACGATGATCTTAACTTGTTACTGACTGAACTCTCTTTGCTGTCTGACGATGATTTTCTCTCTTTAATGGATGATATCTCTTTGCTATTAAATACGGTTAGTGCAGTCTACGAGCAACAAGGCTGGATCTTCTCTGTAAGGGAAGAGTCTACAGTGATTTATGCACCTGTACGCACAACATTTAATGCACGTTCAGCAGGAGTGATTGAGAAAAATATGCCACAGGAAGAACTTGCGAGGCTGCGGTACGCTCTGATGTTCGCTCAAGCTGCTATTGGCGATACATTTAAAGTTCTGGGCATAAGACGTCTTAAGCAGCTACTGGATAACCTTACCGGCAAATCTGATGATTCAAGAGAAGCTTTGCCAGAACCACCTGTCACTTCTGCCCAGCGATCTCCTGAAACTGAGACAACCGCCACAACTCCTGACACTGACGCCGGGGCTACAAGTAGTGCAGGTGGAGGCTTACGCCACTGGATGTTCCTGAAATCTTACGCCAGTCTGGGCGGGATTCAAGGTGTTGTTGATCATGAGAATGCAAATGCGATGCAGCCAGATGATTCCCACAGCTGCATGTCTGATGGCTCTGGGAAAGCGTCGCCAGAAGCGCCTGTTACTTCTGATCAGGGATCTCCTGAAACAGAGACAACAGTCATCGATTCTGACACGGCTCCCTTGATACCAGACGATGATGAATAGCCCGTCGTCGATCCAGATCCTTCAAACAGAGGAGAGCTTCCGGAAGATAGGTCACCCACAGAGCGGGACTTGTTGATCAACAATAATGATAACTAAACTTCTGACTCGTCTTCATCATGATCCGTACCTTCGTCTTTTTGCCGGGCCCGACGCTCAGAAAGCTTTCGGGCCCCGCGCTTCTTCTGGCGTTTTTTTGAGGCTTTTCGGGATCGCAGATTACGTGCAGATTCGAGCCCCTGCTCGTTTTGGGGGACTTTAGGCTGATATTCATCGCCTCCCTGCTGAGAACCTTCACCCTGATCGCCTGAGCTTTTGTTTGGATTCTCACCATAGTCCAGGGCAGTCGAAGTAGAAGATGGATTGATCTTCATCGGTTGCGCTTCCTTACTCACCTATTGAATGAGTGTATCCTGAAAAATCTTTTACCACCATGAGTGAGTGATTTGCACCACGAATATCGGCTGCCATGTCGCATGAAAAACAGCCATACCCAATCCGGATTTCTTTCCACCCGGAAGTTTCGCTCCCCTCTCACCCTTCAGCAGGTGCCTCTGAGGAGGTATTTAGCAGCCAGCTATTTTCAAAGAGGAGTAAAGGCTCTAGTCTATGCTGTCTATGTTTATTGCACCGGTACCTCTGTCATCCTATGCAACAGAAGCCTATCGTCATTTTTGACTCCGGAGTCGGAGGTCTCAGTATTTACCAGAAAATCAGAGAGAATCTGCCGTTTCTTTCCGTGATTTACTGCTCTGACAGTGAAGGTTTTCCCTATGGCCCAAAACCTGAAAATGATGTGGTCGAACGAACCCTTCATTGCCTGACGCGGCTGGTCGCCAACTTTCAACCAGCCCTCGCCATCATTGCCTGTAATACAGCCAGCACTATTTCTCTGCCCAGAGCCCGCGAGTTGCTCGACATTCCTGTTGTTGGCGTTGTGCCAGCGATCAAGCCAGCCAGCCAGACTTCACAAAAGCGCTGCATCGGTCTTCTGGCCACACCGGGAACCGTTGCGAGAGATTATACCAATCAGCTGATTCATGAGTTTGCGGGAGACTGCGAGGTGATTCGGGTAGGAAGCAGTGAACTGGTGCACCTTGCTGAACAACATATGCGCGGTGAATCAATAAACCTTGATGATCTGAAAAAAATTATTAGACCACTGTTTAATGGTAATAACTGGCCAGACTGTATTGTTTTGGGTTGCACCCATTTCCCACTGGTTCAGGAGCTTCTCGATTCTGTCGTACCAGCCCCGGTTACCTGGGTTGATTCAGGCGAAGCAATCGCCCGCAGAGTCGCCTCTTTGCTGAAGACGCATTATTCCTATCCTGAAGGGCCCCATTATGAAGGGACTGTGGAACATCGCTTCCTTTATACGGGCTCAGACCAATTGGTCACATCATTGCTGCCTGCTCTGAAAGCCATGAACTTTTCAGAAATAGCCTGTCTGGATAACTGACGACAAGTGCCTGACCGGGAATAACCCCGATCAGGCTGACTATCAAAGTTCTCTGGCCTGATAGTAAGCCACTTCTGAAATGTTGTGATACTCCACAGACTGCCTGCGGAATGCATCATAGGATTCATAGATCCTTTTTGCCTGCTCGCTGTTGCTACGAGTCTCAGCCACGACTTCTTCAGAGATGATCTTTAGCTGTTTAAGTACATCATCCGGAAGTTTTTTCAGCTGCACACCGTGCTCTTCAACCAACTGTTTCAGGGCGGCATTATTGCGGGCAGTGTATTCATCAATCATATCCTGATTCACTGCCCGGGCAGCGGTGGTCACAATGGCCTGCAAATCGGCCGGTAACGCATTCCATTTATCCAGATTGACAGTGAACTCAAGCACTGTGCCCGGCTCGTGCCAGCCAGGATAGTAGTAGTATTTTGCGGCTTTATAGAGACCAAATGCCAGATCATTGTAAGGACCTACCCACTCAGTCGCATCAATGGTTCCCGTCTGAAGTGCGGTAAAGATTTCCCCACCCGCTAAATTGACAGGCACCCCGCCCAGACGTTTGAGAACTTCGCCACCCATACCAGGAATGCGCATCTTCAGACCTTTCAGGTCTTCCAGAGAGTTAATCTCCCTGTTGAACCAGCCTGCCATTTGAACCCCGCTGTTACCCCCGGCAAAAGGCTTGAGATTAAAGGGCTTGTAAAGGTCATCCCAGAGTTGCTGACCGCCACCGTAGTGAATCCAGCTGCTGATTTCCTGAGCATTCAACCCATAAGGAACCGTTGCGAAAAACTGAGCGGCAGGCTCTTTTCCTTTCCAGTAATAAGCACCGCTGTGACCCATGTCGGCTGTGCCATTGGAGACTGCGTCGAACACCTCCAGAGGGGGAACCAGTTCACCACCGCCGTATACCTTTAGCGTAAGCCGACCAGCGCTCATCTCATCAACTAATTTGGCAAATCGTTCTGGTCCCATACCCAGACCCGGAAAGTTTTTCGGCCAGGAGGTTACCATTTTCCATTCGTAGGTTGGTTTAACTGACTCGGCTGGCAATGCAGAAGTCGATGTTGCAGAAAATTCCGGCTCACCACAGCCCGAAAGAAATGTCACTGTCGCAGCCAGTCCGATGAATGTAAGAAAGTTACGGCGTCTCATTAAGCTTACCTGTTAATTGTTGTTTTTATTATGTGATCGCAGAGCCTGCCGAAGAAATAGTAGGACGTTATTGAAAACTGTTCAACCCGCCAGTTCTTAAGTCTGCTGTGATCCTGATTCTCGACTACCCTCAATGCCATGGTTTCATTATCCAATAAAGATCAATCAACCGTTTTCAATACACATTGACATATGAAAGGCGATGTTATGCTTAAGAAAAAATTGAGATATTCAGACTACACCCTGATTTTTATGCTGTTATTTGCTTCACCTTATGCCCTTGCTTATCCGCATTTAAGCTCGAGTTCCTTGCTAAATTATCTGGCAACCATGTTGGTTCTCCAATCTACCATTAACCTTCCTGGTAATCATAATACCGGCTTGGTAGACGCCAATAGTTGTGACGGCAGCTGTCAGTTTGAGCCACAGTTGCATGAATATTTTCAAGGCAGCGTTATTCTTTTTGTCAGGGCTGTTCAATCCCCTTGCTCAAAACGCATTTTTGATGAAAAAAAGGAAATTTGGTTTGGGGGTTGGAGTCATGAATATAGTTTTATCGATCCTTTTATGATGAAGGTAGAAAAAAATGGTAGTTTGACTCCGGAAATAGGGTATGACGGAAGGTTTGCTTATTCTGTTAAAGATGATCCGGAAGGCATTAGTCTGAAAATCTTTTTTAAGGATGTACAGCCAGAAGAGGCTGGATTTTACGGCGCTCGCTTCCGTATTGACTCTTGGCCCCCTGTTATGTTCTCGTGCATTCTTGAACTACGACACATTCATCATGGACCATTGCAACCAAATATTAATGTTATCAGGGGCAATGAAGCCAGGTTTCAATATAGATTCAATCCCACTGTTGATAATGAAATACCCTCACTGGATTCGATCCGCTTTGGTCCCCAGCAAAAAAATGGAAGTATTGAAACCTACCTGTATTGGCAGAAAGACAAGGTAGAAAGTACCGCCTATAAAAATGCTGAAAAACAGGTTCCGCTGAATTTTTCCAGTCCGGCAAATACATCGATGACCCTTTCCAATCCGAGAAATATTTCACTGGATCTTTCCGGACTTGGAAACTATACCTTCGCTATTACTCTTCATGGAGTAGATTTAAATGATACTGGTCGGTATCTCTGTGATATAGAAGTGACACGTACTCTGAAGACTTTCCACACGCTAACTGCAGACCTTATTGTCGAGTCAAATCTCTCCGATCCTGATTTTACAGAGCCATCGACCCAAAGCTCATTTACGCAAACGCCTACTTCCTACCCCGGTGATACTAAAAACCGAAAAACAGATCTTACCATTAAACTCAACTTACCGACTGCTACCAATGAACCATTCATCACTCAGGATCTCCTTAAACAGGGCTCTCCTTATCCTGACACCGACCAGAAAAAATCATCGCGAACTTACGGTGAAGGGATTGGGTCAGGGATCGGCATTGGAATCCCCGCAGGGGTGGTGATAACCACTGTAGCGGCTGCGGGTATTTTCTTACTTGTCCGTCATTTAAGAAACAACCAGAAACGTTATGGTCTTATTGATAGAGAGTTTGTTCCTTTTAATGATGGTGACATTCTGCTTAACGCAAGATGATCATTAAGACTTGCATAAGTCTTCTCAGTTATAATCACTGAAGTTACGCAGTTGACAGTTCTCATAGCATGCGCCGGTGACTTAACCACCGACGCATTCGATTTCAGCACTTTAAGGAAGAGCTCGACTTCCCACCGTTTCCTGTAGATCGCCATGATATTCTCGGCATCACAGTCAAGATTGCTATAAACCGGATAGAGAATGTCTGTACTTCTTCCATCGTTGTTTTTAAAGACATGACGGTATAGCAGAACGGGGAAACTGAAACCTGCTATCACAAATCTGGCCCACTCCTCCAATTAAGATTAACTAACCAGCTGGTTAATGACTTATCTCAAGCAACTGCTAATGTGATTATTGACATCCTCCCCACCCTAAAGAGGCTGTCGCAAAAGTACGAGGTTTACGTTCATTCGATAAATCTGACTAATGACTGACAAAATATCTGTTCCTCTATAGAGGGGTAAAGGGGTAAAGGGGTAAAGGGGTAAAGGGGTAAAATTATGTTCACGAATAATGAGATACCGAAAACGACACAGCCGTTTGACTATACATCGCTTGCTAAGAATGACTCTTCAGGATCACTCAGCAGTTTTTCCGGTCGTTCTGTAACCCGGCACGAAGTAAATTTTTCCTATTTCCCAAAGCAAAAAGAATCGTGCAACGTAGATTGCCTCAATATCACCCAATTTACGGATCATAAAGCCGTAGTGACTTTTTATTTTGGTGAGAAAACGTTGGGGGATTGGCTTAATATTACAGAATCCTATGGGCCCTCATTTATTGGGCATCATGATGTTCATCATCAGCCGCGCATCCACAAAAAAGACTCTCCATTCGATAGGCACAGTCACGTCCTTATTGAAAGTGATAAGCTCGAAAGCTATGTACAAGAAGTCTCTGAAGAAATAGGCTTGTCTTCAGTCGATATTGCGCAGATTCAGCACTCCACCCGACAGTTTTGCGATAATCCCGGGGAGTCCAGCATCAAGTTTGAAGACGGCAGCTATGCAGAAAATGGGGGTGCCCGTTATTTACCGTAGTTTCGCATTCATACCACAGGTAATAGATGTCCGATCAGACGTAATACTGATGACGGTAGCAAACGACAGCGAAGTGCGTAACTTCAGTTAACCATCTATTGTTGTTCGTGACTGTGGCCTTTTGTTCCGGGAACATCAGGATTCAATTTCATTCGTTTGAGTAAGAAGGTTCCTATGAACAGAAATTTGATCATTTTTGTGCTGCTATTCGCCACGGTCTCCTATGCAGAATTGATCAAAGTAAATCCGGGCAAGTACTTTGACTATTATCATATGCAATACGAGCTAAAATCTGGCGAATACACGGTTAACAAGAACTACGGTTTTAATCAAGGCGGTCAGTTTGAAGTATTAGTGCCTAAACAATTCTTTCCTATCTCTGCACCTAACTGCAAAAAAAATATCATTATACGTATGCCCGCTTCAGATACTGAAGAGCAAAAAAAGGCATTGTACGAAAAGTTAATGGCGGGAAAATCGGTAGTCGTCACACTGGAACTTAACCCCTATGTCAATATCATCAACGAATCGCCATTAAAATTAGAGTTACAGTATTGTAACGTGTTTTTCAGACAAAAATTGGGCAATTACTACGACAGATTGTGAATTATGCTATGGAAACCTGCAAATAAGTCCTTGCTATTCTGGTCTACCAAAGGACTTATTCACACGTTCTTTATGCTATCACACTTATAGCGGACTCAGGTTAGCGTAAGCCATCATCAGCCACTTTGAGCCTTCCGAATCAAAGTTCACCTGAACCCGGGCCTGACTGCCTTCACCCTCATAGTTCAGGACCACCCCTTCACCAAAGACATCGTGATGAACACGCTGACCTAAAGCCAAACCGTGATCAGACTTTTGCACAGAAACCGGACGAGTGATTGATCCACCCAAACGCACTTCCTGCAACAGCTCGCCGGGAATTTCCCGAATAAAGCGGGAAGGGCGGTTCATGGTGTCATTCCCGTAGAGTCTGCGATTCTCTGCGTAGGTGAGGTAGAGCTTTTCCATAGACCGGGTAATTCCGACATAACAGAGTCGTCTTTCTTCCTCCAGATTGCCTTCTTCCAGAGACATCTTATGAGGGAACAGACCTTCTTCCAGACCGGCGAGAAAAACCAGAGGAAACTCCAACCCCTTGGCTGAGTGAAGAGTCATCATCTGAACACTGTCTGTGAACGCGTCAGCCTGATTTTCCCCTGCTTCCAGAGCAGCGTGGGCCAGAAATGCATCCAAAGGCGACATGGGCTCTGTCTCTTCATCCTGATCGATGTCGTCAATATCAAACTCGCTGCAGGCGGTGACCAGTTCCTCCAGGTTTTCTACCCTGGCACGACCTTTTTCTCCTTTCTCTTTCTGATGATGATCTATCAGACCAGAGACGGATATTACATGGTCGGCCAATTCCCCCAGCTCCAGATCATCGCCTGAAATACCCAGGCTTTCTATCAGCTCAACAAACGCCCCCAGAGAACGGCCGGCTTTGCCACCCATGGCACTGGTCGCAACAACACTTTTGATGGCACCCCATAAACTCAGGCCTTGTGAACGGGCTGTTTCACGGAGTTTTTCAACGGTTTTTTCACCAATGCCACGAGTAGGTATATTAATGACCCTTTCCAGGGAGGTGTCGTCATTGGGTGAGCTGACCAGTCTCAGATAGGCCATAGCATTCTTGATTTCCGCCCGTTCAAAGAACCGCTGACCACCATAAATTCGATAGGGAATGGAAGCCCTGAGCATGGCTTCTTCCAGAATACGGGACTGGGCATTGGAGCGGTATAGTACCGCCATACCACTGCGAGCCATTCCCTGTTCAGAAGCCTCACGAATGCGATCGGTAATAAATCGGGCTTCATCCATCTCGTTAAAACCGGCATAAAGCTGGATGGGCTCTCCCTCATTACCGCTCGTCCAAAGTTCTTTACCCAGCCGGTCCGGGTTATTGGCAATCACCGCATTGGCAGCACGAAGGATGTTGCTGGTAGAGCGGTAGTTCTGTTCAAGACGAATGGTTTCAGCTTTTGGGAAGTCTTTTGAGAATTGTCGTATGTTTTCAATACGGGCACCACGCCAGCCATAGATTGACTGATCGTCATCACCGACGATCATCATTTTGTCCTGATCACCAGTCAATATCCTTAACCAGGCGTACTGAATGGCGTTAGTATCCTGAAACTCGTCCACCAGCACATAACGGAATCGCTCTTGATAGTGCTGAAGAATATCCGATCTTTTCAGCCAGAGTTCATGTGAGCGTAAGAGCAGCTCACCAAAATCAACAACTCCTGTCTGGTTACAGTAGTCTTGGTAAGCCCGATAAACATCCAGCATGGTTCTGTCAAAAGGATCATAGCCAGGTTCGATGTAGTCAGGCCTCAGCCCCTCATCTTTCTTACTATTGATGTACCACTGGGCCTGCCGGGGGGGCCACTTCTGTTCGTCCAGATTCATGGCCTTCATCAGACGTTTTATCACCCTGAGCTGATCATCGCTGTCGAGTATCTGAAAGTTTTCGGGCAGGCCTGCATCCTTATAGTGAGCTCTCAACAACCGGTGAGCCAGTCCATGGAAAGTCCCTACCCACATGCCTCGCGGAGGAATCCCTAGCAGCTCTTCGATTCGGCTTCGCATTTCTGCGGCCGCCTTATTGGTAAAAGTCACCGCCATGACAGAGTAGGGCGACATGCCTTCAGCCTGAATCAACCAGGCAATACGGTGCACGAGTACCCGGGTTTTACCACTGCCAGCACCTGCCAGAACCAGCAGTGAACCCGGAGGGCTTGTGACCGCCTGTCGCTGGGCATCGTTCAGGGAGTCAATGATAGGGGTTACATCCATAGATGGCATTCTTTCCAGCTAGATAAACACTATGCAGCCCGGCGGCTCAATCCGAAACCAGAGCTGTTAAGGAATTGTACAGGTTTTTAGCAAAATCGTCGTAAACTCTCATTTGGACGGTGGTTTACAACCATTCTGCTAAAAATCTATTTTGTAGGATATATCTCACATACTTTGTCGTGTTTTTCTCTTGTTCTTCTCAAGCATTTTTCATAACTTCGTAACTGTCAGAAAGCATCATAAAAAAGAATAAAAAACAAAGGGGTGCCATCATGGCTAACAAAGATACACAGCTCAAGAAAGATTATCTTCAGGAAGAAGAAATTATTCGAGACGATCTGCCTAACAAAGGTTCAAAACGTGCACTGCAGATTCGAAGAGCCCTGGAAGACAGGCAAGAAACCAAAAAACTCAGCTCCTTCTTTGGCGACAGCTATTGGGGCGATGTTTGACCATCGATTTTTCAGCCCCTTATCAAGGAAGGTGTTGTAAAGGGGCTGAGACTTTCCTAACCATTGTAGTGTTTACTTTCTTCCGCTTTCCCTAAGGCAATTCTGATATCACCCAACTTTCTCCCAATGGTGTATTCTGGCGGTTTCATCTCCATTGAACTGGTAATCCATACTGGCTGTTTAATATGAAAACAATGACCTTCTTCAGTCGTTAGCTTATAAGAGGGAAAAGCCAACACAAACTTTAACTGCAAACGACCATCTTCGTGCCTATGTATTTGTGTTTCACACTTCCTTTCCTGTGGAGCAATAACACGATGCACGCCCAGTTTTTCTTGAACCATAACACTCAAGGTATTGACCAATGGGTTGTATGGGCTTTGACTCACCATATCCGTCAGGACACCTTTCAGTGCTTCGGGTTAAAAAAGTTCGCAATAATCTATTATAATCTAAAGCTATCTAATATAATCTCAAGAATGGA
>NZ_JAHHPN010000266.1:0-19386 GCF_024606325.1 Endozoicomonas sp. ONNA1 | reverse complement strand
GTTTAGCTCGCTTTTTTGATCTTGAAGCAGGATACAATACACTGAAAAACAACAGCAAAAACGATCTGGGCAAAAAAGACGCAGACAACACTATCTCCCAACCAGCCCATCACTACCTCTGACCATGTCAGAAGCAGTATGAAAAAGGCCAGTAAATCGCTGGCCATTTTCATACCTTAATCACTCCAAAAACATCACTGCAGCGATAGCGAGTTCAGCCCAAGCACTTTAACCGCAGTTGAGGCAACCCCCGCACCGAAATCTCTGGCAAAACGCTCAAAAGGTGTCAAACGCAGAGAAAAGTCGACAATTTCTTCCTCACCAATCACTTCACGAGCCACATAACCTGCACTGCCCAGACCATCAAGCAGACCCAGTCCTACCGCCTGCTCACCTGTCCAGACCATACCTGAAAAGATATCCTTGTTATCAGACAGTCGATCTCCACGCCCCTGCTTGACCACATTGATAAATTGATTGTGGATCGTATCCAGAGACTGCTGCCACCGCTGCGTAGCTTCAAAGTCTTGTGGCTGGAAAGGATCATTAAAGGCTTTGAATTCACCCGCAGTGTAGGTACGACGAGTCACACCCAGCTTTTTCATGGCGTCAACAAAGCCAAAGCCGGAAGAAATTACACCAATGGAACCCACCAGACTGGCTTTATCCGCATAAATCTTGTCAGCCGCCGCCGCTATGTAGTAACCACCTGAAGCACCAATATCCATGACCACTGCATAGAGAGGAGTCTGAGGATACATTTGTCTCAGACGCCTGATCTCGTCGTAAATGTAACCAGACTGAACGGGACTGCCACCAGGGCTGTTGATACGAAGAATAACACCCTTTGTGCCTTTATCTTCAAAAGCCGCGCGCAGCCCTGTAACCACTGAGTCAGCATTGACATCATCGGTGCCGATAACACCATCCAGGTCGACCAGAGCAGTGTGAGATACACTGGCTGGAGCACTGGAAAAATCCACATGCATGGCTTTATAGAAAACACCCACGGATACAAACAACCAAGCAAAGGTCAGAAGTTTGAAGAAAATCCCCCAGCGACGTGCACGGCGCTGCTCTCTCAGGGCCCCCTGAGCCAGATCCTCAATCAGCTTCCAGGCACGCCCATCTTTATCACCTGACTGTTCATAGTCATCACTCTCATTCCATGAACTACTCACTCAACTCACTCCTGTTATTTTCAATAACCTTTTCTGTTTCCCATTTGACCGGGGCACAAAACTGTTCTTTCACCGGGACTGTCAGCGTTTGCCCAACCAGTCAACCAACTCATCAAAAGAGCCCACCGTGTGCACAGGGCCATGCTCTTTGAGCCTGCATTCATCCTGCGCACCATAGCTGACCGCCACACTGTCCATGCCGGCATTGGCAGCCATGTCCAGATCAAACCCGGAATCCCCAACCATAAGCGCCTGATCTGCAGTCACACCAAACTCAGCCAGCAACTGTTCAAGCATCATCGGATGAGGTTTGGAATAAGCATCATCAGCTGTCCGGCTAGCCTCAAAATAGGGCTGGTAATCATTGGCGGCCATCGAGCGTTCCAGACCTGCTCTTTTTTTACCCGTAGCCACCGCCATTCTGACCCCAGCGCCTTTCAGACACTCCAGACCCCGGCTAACTCCGGGGAAAGGACGGGATGGCTTTTGCTCCAGCTCAAGATGAAAATCCCGGTATGCCTCACGATAAACGAGGGCCTGCTCTTCATCCAACCCGGGATAAAGTTTTGCAATTGCTTCTCCCAGACTCAGACCAATAATGCCTTTATAAGAATCATCTGCAAGAACAGGCAACGCCAAACTCTCTGCCGCCTTCACCAGAGCGGTCACAATATTGGGCACTGAGTCAATTAACGTGCCATCCCAGTCAAATACAACCAGTGAATACTCTTTTCTTTCCATCTTACCTGATCAATTTACTGCTGTTTGTCCTGATGCCCATAGCGCTGGAAAAACCGCGATCAACATCATTAAAAACATTAACCCCTGAGCGTCTCTAACACACCGCCAAGATCTTCCGGCAAAGGGGCATCAATTATTAAAGTCTGGCCGTCCGGCAGGACCAATCTGAGCCTGGCAGCGTGAAGATAAAGTCGCTTCAGCCCAAACTCTCTGAATCGTCTATTATCTTCATCTGACGTGTACTTTTCATCCCCGAGAATTGGGTACCCGGCATACAGACAATGCACCCTGATCTGGTGTGTTCTTCCGGTAACCGGACTGGCCTCTACCAAAGTGGCCATTTCACTGGCATGACTAAACCGCTCCAGGACCTTATAAAGGGTCTTTGAACGTTTACCTTCTAAATCAACCGTCACAACACGCTCTCCGGAACGAAGGGTATTTTTCAGCAAAGGCGCATTCACCAGAACCTTCCTGCTTGGCCAGCGCCCAAGGACGAGAGCGTTGTAGATTTTACTGATTTTGTCTTCCTTCAGTTGGGCATGAAGATAACGAAGCATGCTTCGTTTTTTAGCAATCATCAGACAGCCCGAGGTATCACGATCCAAACGATGGACCAGCTCCAGACTTCGCTCCTCGGGGCGAATATTTCTCAGGGTCTCAATAACACCGTGAGCAATACCGCTGCCACCATGAACAGCAATACCCGCTGGCTTATTGATGATGATCAGAGATTTGTCTTCATAAAGGATGGAGTCTTCAAGCTTCCGGGTAATGACCGCCCCCGGCGCTGCCACGGGAGCCATTTCTGAAACCCTGACAGGGGGAACCCTTAACAGATCTCCATCCTGAAGCCGGTAATCGGCGGTTACACGCTTTTTGTTTACCCTTACTTCACCCTTACGAATAATTCTGTAAACCCGGGTTTTAGGTACGCCTTTGAGAATCCGTATCAGGTAATTATCGACCCGCTGCCCGGCATCTTCGCTATCAATATTAATCATTTTTACCGCTGGGCGGGGTTCCCCGGCCTGCCGAGAGTCGTTCTGATGTCTATCCATAGTGCTATAGTATCAGCTTTCCCCCATTTGAAGCACTTACTGATTGCTGGTATAGTTGAGGCACTGCCTTGTGCATATCTGAAGAGGCAGTTCGATTTACGAAACCTGAGAGCGGCCGACAGCGGGATTGGCAAGTACAAAGAGCCATCAAGCCACTTGAAGCAGAGCCGATGACACTCAGGACAGATGAAACACCATCACGGCCCAGCCGTGTAAGATAAACAGCGCTACTCTCTGTCAAGCAGTGCACCCCCGGATTCCGGGCGTGAGGAAAACTCCGGGAAAGTTGACATTATCATCGGCCTATTTTTTTATCGAGCCAATCGCTATCGATAAACGCCGAAAACTCCCGGCAAGACTGAATTCCCCGCCCAGGGTGGCCCGTCTGGATCAAGACCTGGTCACCAGTTTGATGCTATATCGTTACAAAGCAGGTTAAAGAAGTACTGGGAAGTAACTCTGATAGCACAGATTATAAACCGGCAGTTCCGCATCAGTGACGGACCGGAAAACAAGAAAACGGGCAGTGCCGGCTTGAGAGGCTAGCCTCTGAATTTATTCGGTACTCTATGAAGAGAATGTTAATCAATGCAACTCAGTCTGAAGAGTTGCGCGTTGCACTGGTTGATGGCCAGCGACTATACGATCTGGACATTGAGTCCGGCGCTCGTAAACAGAAAAAAGCTAATATCTACAAAGGAAAAATCACCCGGGTTGAGCCCAGCCTGGAGGCTGCTTTTGTCGATTTTGGCGCTGAACGTCACGGATTCCTCCCCCTGAAAGAGATATCCCGGGAATACTTCAGCTCCCCCCACCAAGGTGGTCGCCCCAATATCAGGGACGTCATCAGGGAAGGGCAGGAAGTCATTGTTCAGGTTGATAAGGAAGAGCGTGGTAACAAAGGTGCGGCTCTCACGACACTAGTCAGCCTGGCAGGTCGTTACCTTGTTCTGATGCCGAACAACCCCAGAGCCGGCGGTATTTCCCGTCGCATTGAAGGTAATGAGCGGGCTGAGCTCCGTGAAATTCTCAGCAACCTCAATACCCCTTCCGAAATGGGTGTTATTGTGCGCACCGCGGGCCTCGGTTGCTCCAGAGAAGAGCTGCAATGGGACCTCGACTACCTGCTTCAACTCTGGAGTTCCATCAAAGATGCAGCGCAAAAGCCTGCACCCATGCTGATTTATCAGGAAAGCAACGTTATTATTCGTGCGATCCGAGATTATCTGCGTCAGGACATTGGCGAAGTACTGATCGACAAAACCAGCGTATTTGACGAAGCCCTGGATTTCATCAGGCGCGTGATGCCTCAATATCAGCACAAGGTCAAGCTGTATAAAGACAGCATTCCACTGTTCAACCGCTTCCAGATCGAATCCCAGATTGAAACAGCCTTCCAGCGCGAAGTTAAGCTACCTTCCGGTGGTTCTATTGTCATTGACCCCACTGAAGCCCTGGTTTCCATTGACATTAACTCCGCCCGTGCAACCCGTGGTGGCGATATCGAAGAAACCGCACTGAACACCAACCTGGAAGCGGCCGATGAAATTGCCCGGCAGCTCAGACTCCGTGATATCGGCGGTCTGATTGTGATCGACTTCATCGACATGAGCCACAACCGCAATCAGCGCGAAGTCGAGAACCGCATCCGTCAGGCTCTATCCATGGATCGCGCGCGCGTCCAGACCGGACGAATTTCTCTATTCGGGCTGCTGGAAATGTCACGTCAGCGTCTGCGCCCTTCACTGGGTGAAACCAGCGGCGTAGTCTGCCCAAGATGTTCTGGTCAGGGTACTATCCGTGACATTGAATCTCTGGCTTTATCCATCCTACGTTTAATGGAAGAAGAAGCCCTGAAAGACAAGACTTCTGAAATCCGTGCCCAGGTACCAGTCGCTGTAGCTGCATTCCTGTTAAATGAGAAACGGCAGACCATCGCCAAGATTGAGAAACGTCACAGGATCCGCATTGTTGCGATTCCCAACCCTAATCTCGAAACGCCTCATTACGACGTACAGCGCCTAAGAGATGACCACGTACTGGAAGGCTCTGAGAGCAGCTACGAAATCATCTCTGCCGAAGAACCACAGGAAGAAAAAGCGGCTTCTTCCCAGACCAAAGCTACACCCCGGCAGGAAGCGGCAGTCAAGAACGTAGCTCCGACTCAACCTGCGCCGGCTCAGGCTGAAAAACAAGGCCTGCTTAAATCTTTTGTCAAAGCGATTGGCGGCCTCTTCGCAGCTGAAGAAACCCCTGAAAAGCCTGCCCAGACTGAAACTCACAAACCTGCTCGTCAGCCAAGAGATCGCAATAGTCAACAACGCGACTCTCAACAACGGGATCATCGTGGCCAGCGCCAGCAACGCACTAAGCCACAGCACCACAAAGAGCAGCCTGATGGTCGCCAAGCTCGCCACGAGCGCCGTCGCAGTGGTCGCCAGCAGGACGAGAGAAAAGACAACACGTCCCGGCAGGAACGCAATATTCGCCAGCAGCCGGAAGAGCGTAGCTCTCGTCGCCTGCAACAAGAAAGAAGAGATCGTCGTGAGCCTTTAACAGAACCGAAACATCAGGACCAGACCACTTCTGAACAGCAGGAAGATAACCGTCGTCGCCGTCGCCCCGGCACTGCACATCGCAGAAGAAACAACCGCCCCTCCCAGAGAGATCGAAGCCAACTGGAACAACCTGTACTGCCTTCACTCTCAAAGCCTGAAGAAAGCAGGACAGATGACCCGGCACACCCTGCGGCCACCCGGGCACCTGCGGCTATTAATGCGCCTGCGGCTGTTAAAGAGCCTTTAGAACAAGCTCCTCAAAGGCAGAGAAATAAACCAGCTCTCCAACAGGGAGTAAAAACGCCGCAGGAAGCTTCGGCTGAAAACACGGTTACCAGAGAATCCAGGCAGCAAGTTACCCACCAGCCAGAAACGGTCGAGGTAGTTGCCGAAGCGCCAGCAATCAGACAGACTGAAGAAGCTGTCAGCAAGCCAGCTCCTGCCACTGAGCAGAAGCCTCACGCTGAAGACGTCCGTCATAAAGCAGATGCTACGCAGCCGGTTACAGAAGGACTTAAAACCACCACACCTCGAATGACTGAAATGGCCAAGGCAGTGGCCGCCAATAGCCACAGAGAGGCAACTCCTCTTCAGCAGCCGAATATTCCGGTTCAGCCAGGTGCTGAACCCAGAGCTGCAAAAGCAGAAGAATCTGCCAAGCCTGCCGCTGTGGGGACTGAGACCACCATGGCAGCTGCTCCAGCAGAGACAGAAACACCCTCTCCGGCACAATCGACTGAAGCCGCACCTCAAAACCAGGAAGCCCCTGAGGCGGTCAAGCCTGATGCTTTAGCTGAGCCAACCTCGAATATTGTTGAGTTCAGCAAGAAGGAAGAGCCTGCCCCGCGCCGCAGACGCAGCCGCGCTCACAACGACCCTCGTATGAAGCGTCGCCAGGAGCAACAGCGAGCTACAGCAGCTACTCAGCAGTCTGAAAACAAACCATCTGAAGACCAAAAATCCGCTGTCTCTGCATCACAGGAAAACTAATAATCCAGCCCGGTGAGCCATCACCGGGCTTAGTTGTTTCGAAGAGAGTCCATCGTTGTAGACCTGTCAGACTACATCGACTCTTATAAAAAAAAGGAGAGGTAATACCTCTCCTTTTTTTAACAACGATAATTGCTAGTCGCAAATCACCAACTCTATCGCCGAATTTGCTATAACCTCCTCGAGTGGCTCAGGTGGCTCAACATCCGTGAATAAGACATCAATCTGCTCAAGATGCCCCAACCTGACCATGGCACTCCGTCCGTATTTACTATGGTCTGCCGCCAGAAAACAGTGTTTGGCATTACCAATCATGGCCTGTGCGACCCTAACCTCATGATAATCGAAGTCCATCAGGGCTCCGTCCATATCGATACCACTGATCCCCATAACAGCATAATCTACTCTGAATTGTTCAATAAAATCCCGAGTTGCCTGACCGACAATACCACCATCACGATTTCGAACTTCCCCCCCTGCAATCACAACGGTAAAGTCTTCACGCTGTAAAAGAATTGAAGCCACATGAAGGTTATTGGTAACGACTCTTAACGCCCTGTGATTAAGCAATGCCCTGGCAACCGCTTCAGTTGAAGTGCCGATATTGATAAACAGCGATGCACCATCAGGTATTCTCTTGACCAGCTCTGCTGCAATGCGATCCTTTTCTTCACTCAGGCTCATCTTTCGCTCAGAATAAGCAGTATTAACAGTACTACTGGACGGCAGACCTGCCCCACCATGATGCCGTGAGATCAGTTTTTTTTTGTCCAACTCATTGAGATCTCTGCGAATCGTCTGGGCAGCCACTTTAAAGTGTTGCACCAATTCATCTGTCGTCATAAAGCCATGCTGACGAATTAAATCAACAATCAATTCCTGACGATGGGTCTGAGGTATAGAAGACACAGCGGCTGTCTTGGCAGTCATCCGAAAACTCTTATCGGCTAAAAACACCCTGTCCCTGAAAGTAACAGAGTGTCAATCCATGAAGATGGTCCAGTCAATACCGTCAGCATACCAACTTACAATGCCTATAGCGAAGATAATTCGAAAGCCTGTTTTGATTGCACTTACAGTCTGGCCAACAAAGCATCATCCAGGTTGTAAATGTCCGGCCTGAATCGAACACGGCCACTGCTATCTGGCCAGGCTGTGAAGTAAACAAAATAGAGTGGAACGGGTTTTCTGAGTTTTAACTTACCTGTCTCCGTGGTGGCCTGCAACGTCCTTACTTCATTTTCCATTCCCTGACTTTTAAGAATATTACCGATTAAATGCTCAATATTCTCAACCCGGGTGCAACCGGAACTGAAGGTTCTGACAGACTGCCTGAAAAGATCTGGCTTGTCAGTATCGTGCAGATAGACACTGTAGGCATTGGGAGAGTCCAACTTATACTTACCCAATGGATTCACCTTCCCCGGCTTCTGCTCCAAACGATAGGGAAAGCCCCTCTGACTGTATTTGTTCCAGTTGATAGTATCAGGATCCAGCTCTCTTGCACTTGATTTCCAGCTCTCATAAACAGAAAAACCCTCACGTTTCAGGAATGCAGGATCTTTCTGAGCCCTTCTCAATAACGAAGTTGAGGAAATAGAAGATGGTACTCGCCAGTAAGGATTGACTGTAATACTCTCTATACTTTCCTGAAAAATCGGAGTCTGGCGAGAAGGCTTGCCAACGATGGCCCGATAGAGCCTCTGTTTTTCTCTACCCGTCACCCAGGCCACATTAAAACCAGCAATATCCACCAGCACATGAGGATAAGGCAATGATCTGGGCATCCACCTCATTCGCTCCATATTCACCTTCAGGACTTTGATTCTTTCAAGGGTTAATGCAACCAGAGCCTGACGAGTGCGCTGACCAATATACCCGTCCGCACGAATCCTATATTGCTTTTGTAAATTCTTGATCACTGACGTGTGGGATCGACTGAACTGCCCTGCTGGCAAACGATCGGCCAGATCCAGATCAATCAACCATCGGTTCAGAGTCAAAATGGAAGGATGACGATCTCCTTCTTGCAGCACCCTATCCGCCGGAAAGTGATCAATGGCTTTTTCCAGATGAGTATTCAATCGTTGCAGTGTTTTCTTGAACAACTCATATTGCGGCAGCCTGGGCTCAATCAAATCAAGCGAGTTGGAGTCCATATGCTCCTGTAATACAGGCAAGGCAGCTGTGTCTGCAATCCTCCATCCGGGCTGATAAACTCTTCTGTCCAGTCGCCCGGTATCCAGATAAGCCGCAAATTCGGAAGCTACTTTTCGAACATTCTGCTCAGAGGGATCAGTCGCCAACTGCAGCCACTGACTCTGAGGGAACTCAATACCGTGCTGGGGCGCTGTCGACATCCAACTGATCAACTGCTGACTGGAAGCAGCTTCTGAATGGCCTTCACTCTTGATTCGGACACCGGGCTCTGAGAAGGCGGAAGGGGCTGACAGCCAATCTTCCGCGGACACGCTTGTAACCAATAGGCTCACAAACAGGTATGGCACCAATAATGACAGAACACTGCGCATGAAAACTCCATTTACAGTACAAGCCTCACTGCATCACAGGCTTTCATCGAACAGAAAAAATCTCGTACTTACTTAAGAGTAGACAGCCCGGAAACGGTTTTTTCTTCACCACAAGAAGGGAAAAAGATTGCCAGAAAACTGGCACTGGTTTTTGAGAGAACAGAATAAAAATCAATAGACTCTTGGTTCCATCTCAAGCTCGACACCGAACTGATCATGAACAACAGCCCGGATGTGTCTGGCCAGCCTCAGCAAATCATCAGGCTCTGCCCCGCCATGATTGACCAGTACCAGAGCCTGCTTGTGATAAGTGCCAACCGATCCCTGACGAAAACCCTTGAGGCCTGCCCGATCAATCAGCCAGCCAGCGGCCAGCTTCCAACGCCCTTCAAAGGGATAGGCCACGATGTCAGGGTAATCTGTCTGCACCCTCTTCAAAAGCGCTTCATCCACCAGAGGGTTTTTAAAAAAGCTACCGGCATTACCCAGTTCTGATGGGTCAGGCAACTTTTCTCTGCGAATATCACAGACCACGTCACTGATCGCAAAGGCATCAGGATGCTTGTTTGAGCGCCGCTCTACTTCCTGCTGCAAATGGCCATAAGAGAGTCTGGGCAACCAGTTGGCATCCAGAGCAAACGTAACAGAAGTGATAATAAAATGGTCACGAGCCGACTGTTTGAAGATCGAGTCACGATAGCCAAACTGGCAATCCTCAAGAGAAAAGCATTTCAGTTCTCCAGACTGAATATCCAGCGCTTCCAGACTCTGGAAGTAATCTTTGATTTCAACACCATAAGCACCAATATTCTGAATCGGCGCTGCACCCACATTCCCCGGAATCAGGGAGAGATTCTCAAGCCCAAATGCCCGTTTACCCAAAGTCCAGCGGACAAACCCATGCCAGTTCTCACCCGCTCCCGCAGTCACACTGACACATCCAGCCTCTCGGGAAATGATCTTTTTACCAAGGATATTGACATGAATAAACAAAGCTTCCTGATCACTACTTAACACCAGATTACTGCCTCCCCCCAGAGGAACAACGGGCAGTTTTTTCAGAGTGGCAAAAGCGATGGCCTCATGAAGGTCCCCGATCGAGCCTACCTCAGCAAAATAGCGAGCATTGACCCTGAAACCAAAGGTATTCAGGGCTTCGAGGGAATAGTTTTCAAGAATTCTCATCAGGAAATATCGGCCAGCCTGTTTTCCACGAGCCCCCTGATCACTTTAAGATCAGCTTCCGTATCCACCCCATGGGGAGGCGTCTCCATGGCGTCAGCCACGTGAATACGATGGCCATTCCAGAGCAGTCTCAACTGTTCGAGAGACTCAACGGACTCAACCGGACTCTGTTCCCATTGCACATACTGATTCAGCAGACTGACACGATACGCATAGATACCAATGTGGCGTCTGTAAATATCCACTGTGGGCAGTGAGCTGCCATTCTCGGCAAACTCATCTCTGGCCCAGGGCACAGGAGCGCGACTGAAGTAAAGGGCAAACCCTTCACGATCAGTCACTACTTTGACCACATTGGGATTAAACAGATCGGCTCGATTCCGCACAGGCTCGGAAAGTGTTGCAGCACCCGCTGTCTCAGTCTTTATCAGATTATTAGCCACCTGATCGATGACTTTTGCCGGAATCAGTGGCTCATCACCCTGCACATTAACAATCACTTCGTTGTCACCCATTTCATAGAGACGAGTGACCTCCTGAAGACGATCGGTTCCTGAAGGATGGCCGGCCAGCGTCATGCAAGCCTCGGCATCGAACTTTTCAACGGCATTGATGATACGCTCATCATCAGTCGCGATAATGACACGAGTGGCCTGACTCTCACAGGCTCGCTCATAGACGTGCTGAATCATAGGCTTACCGCAGATATCAATCAGTGGCTTGCCGGGCAGACGACTGGAACTGAATCGGGCAGGAATAACAACTGTAAACGGAGCAGTGGAAGCACTCATCATGCAGATGTATCCTCTTGGGAAGATGCCGCCTCGCCGCCCTCCAGCCGCTCATCAGCAGTCAGGGTACGAGCTTCGTTTTCCAGCATGACAGGAATACCATCACGAATGGGATAGGCCATGCCGCAGGGTCGACAAATCAGCTCAGCCGCTGATTTGTCGTATTTCAGATTGCCCTTGCAGAGGGGACAGGCCAGAATCTCAAACAGCTTCTTGTCCATGGGTATCCTTATCAGACCGACTCTGCGGCCCATTAGTTTCAATCAGTGTCAGAATGCGTTCAAAAACCGTCTCAGGCACTCTGGCCCGAACCGGCAGAAACCAGAAACGGGATTCTGCGAAAGCAGAGCATTTTACTGCATCCTTGGCCGTCATGATAACGGGCAGATTGTCCCGAAACTGAAAATCTTCTTTCCTGAACCCATAATGATCGGGAAAAGGATGGGGAATCACCTCATATCCCAGTTTTTCCAGCGTTCTGAAAAAGCGCTCCGGATTCCCTATACCTGCCACTGCATGAACTTTACCGGAGACAGGCGGCTGATCCGTATTCTTCCCATTGACAGGCCTGAGTGCATCAGGCTCAAGGAAAAAACAGTCAAAGTGACAATCAACCACACCGGAGGGCTTACCATTGATCACAACCTGATCGACTTCCCTGAGCCTGCCGGGTGGCTCCCTGAGGGGCCCGGCAGGCAAGTTGAGACCATTACCCAGCATTCTCTGGCCATCCAACACCACCAATTCAACGTGACGATCCAGATTATAGTGTTGAAGACCATCATCAGCGATCACCAGATTACAATTTTTCTGCTCAATCAGTGCTTTTGCTGCTGAAACCCGATCCGGATCCACCATGATCGGGACATTCAGCTGCTGAGCCAGCATTACAGGCTCATCCCCAACCAGTGCAGGATCGGACTCAGGCAAAACTTCTGCGGGTAATTGAATGCTTTTGTCGGCTCCAAAGCCGCGACTGGCGACCCCTGGCTTAAATCCCTGCCGGATTAATCTTGCTACCAAACTGGCTACAAAAGGCGTCTTACCCGTACCCCCTACCGTAATATTGCCAACAATAATGACGGGAACAGGCGACCGCCAGCGCTCGGAGTGTTCCAGCTTCATCCGGCGATTTCGGGCTATCCGGGCGTATAAAAAAGACAATGGAAGCAACAGTCGGGTCCAGAACCCGCGGCCGTACCATGAGTTGAGAACCGAGTCACCGATTACTGCCTGCCAACGACGAGATTCTTTGTTTTCCATGAGGAGTCAGTCACTCTTAACTAAAAAATGCAAACGCAGCCTGTGAAGACTGCGCTTGTATCAGAGGTCACGGGCCTTTCTGGCTCATTCACCGTTACTGCTCTGATTCTACCGGTTTTCGAGTTGTCATGCTGAGGTTTGCAAAACCCAGCTGTCCGGCAGCATCCATGGCGGTTACCACTGACTGATAAGGCGTATTGGCGTCTGCCGTGATAGTAAGAGGCAGGTTGGAGTCTCCTTCACTGACTTTTGCCAAGGCATTTTTCAGTGTGTCCAGACTGCTGTTCACGAGAGACCGTCCGTTCACAGCATAATAACCTTCACGGCTGATGGTAATTTCCACCCGGGTCTTCTCAACAGCTGCTCTTTGCTCACCACTGGCCTCCGGTAAATCAATGGCCAGCTGAGTCTCCTTGGTGAAGGTCGTCGAAACCATAAAGAAGATCAGCAATAAAAAGACCACGTCAATCAGTGGTGTCAGGTTGAGCGAGACCTCTTCCCGGGACTGGCGACGAAATTTCATCACTTGCCCTCGCGGTCTTTTAGCTTTCGCTCTCCCTGAAGCACTTCCACCAACTTGGTGGCTTCCTGCTCCATGGTGACAACCAGCTCATCCACACGGCGGGTAAAATAACGGTGAAAGATCAGGCTGGGAATCGCCACGGTCAGGCCAGCTGCAGTGGTAATCAGAGCTTTGGAGATCCCCCCTGCCAGCACGCCGGCATTACCTGTGCCTTCCAGCATGATCACGGTAAACACATCAATCATACCAATCACTGTACCCAACAGGCCCAGCAAAGGCGCAATGGCAGCAACCGTTCCCAAAGTATTAAGATAACGTTCCAGTTCATGAATAACCCTGCCAGCCTGCTCCTCAATACTTTCTTTCATGATATCGCGGCCATACCGGGCATTACTGATGCCTGCCGCAAGGATTTCACCCAACGGAGACCCGCTCCTCAAGCCACTGACTTTCTTGCTGTCCAGGTCATTATTCTTGATCCACTTCCAGACCTGAGACAGAGTATTTCTGGGTGCAATGCGCGACGGCCTGAGCGTCCAGAGACGTTCAAAAATAATTGCCATGGCAATGACAGAACTCAGCAGGATTGGCAGCATCAGCCAACCACCGGATTTCACCAATTCGAACACAGCCCATTCCCTTCCAGAAGCCTGTTTAATGAAAAGACTCTACCATAGAGCATCAGCTTAAAACCACGAACACATGCGTATCAGCCGCAATATTGCCAACAATATGGCTGCAACGATTAAACTGTAGCTCTACACTCAGCGCCACCAATATCTGGCACTTTGAATTTTGTACTTTTTCACTGCCTCCGGGCCCCTCCCCATGACAAAACTAAGCGTTCCTGAAGTAGCCGTGTTGTAGAGAGTTGCCCCGAGTCGCTCAACCCGATTCAGGGTCTCCTCCGCCGGATGTCCATATGGATTTCGATAACCCGAGGACACCAGCACCTGTGATGGATTGACCAGGGACAAAAACGCTTGCGAACCTGAAAAACGGCTACCATGATGTGGAAGCAGTAGGTAGTCAGCCTCGAGACTTTCAAACTGATTGATTAGAAGAGACTCGGTTTTTTTACCAATATCACCGGTTAAGAGCAGCTTTTCATTACCTGCTGTCACTCTCAACACACAAGATCGCTCGTTGTCAGAAACCGATAACCGGCTGCCCGACAAAACCTCGAACTCTACTCCGTCCCATTGCCATTTCATTCCAGGCAGACAGGGACTCATTGCCCCCTCAAACCCGGTAACCGCAGAGCCCGACATAATTTCTGCTTCTGGGTACCGTTGATGAATCAATTCAAGCCCACCCGAATGATCGTTATCCCCGTGAGAAATTATGACACGGTCTACCCGGTCAATTCCAAGGCGGCTGAGATACGGAACAATGATACCATCCACCGAGTTGAAACGGCCTCTGGAAGCCACTCCGGTATCATACAACAGTATGTTCTGACGAGTTTGCAAGAGCACTGCAACCCCCTGCCCCACATCCAGTACAGCCACTTTCACCTCTCCTGCTGCCGGGTGATCCTTGTCAGGAAAAAAAAGAGGCAGCAGAAAAAAGGGGAAAAGTACTCTTAACCCAAGCCCCCTGGGTGTAGCCAGAACCAATACAGCTCCAGCAATCAGGACAACTTGTACCAGTCCTATGCTAACAACAGGCATGAAAGCAGGCACTGATGAGACGGTGGCCAGCCCCACATCCCAAAACCTGAAAGCGTCATCCAGAAAATGAAGAATACCGATAGAGACCGAAAAGAAAAACGGCTGCAATGCCAGCGCAAGAAAAGCAGCAGGTACGACCAGTAGCCCCATGACAGGAATCGCAACAAGATTAATCAGGGGCGAAAACAGGGATACCGATTGCTGATTGAACAACAACATGGGAGCCAACATCAGGAAAACCAGCCATTGAGGTCTAAGCCAGAGCCTCGTCCTGCCTCCCATGTTGATATCGGCATTCATAAAAATCCTGCCACAGCAACCGTAGAGCAAAATGCCTACCGCCGAAAAGGAATACCAGAAACCGGCACTGGTTATTGCCAAAGGCTCGATGGACAGAACGACACAAAGCGCCAGCAGGAACAAAGTCGTGGGCCTGGCTTTAATACCCAGCAAAGGACCCGATAATGCCAGACCGGTCATCACCAGTGCTCTTTGAACCGGCACCGTAAAGCCGGCCATGAAGGCATAGATCAGGGCAAACAATAAACCGGCCCCGGCAGCATATCGGGGCAAGGTCATCTTCCTGAGAGGAAGAGCGCCTGTTCGGGCCAGCATCATCGTTAGCCAGTAACCGACTGCCGCCATGAGACCTATATGCAGACCCGAAATCACCATTAAATGAGTCGTACCGGTCTGATTCAACGATTCCCATTGTTGCTGAGAGATTCCCGACTTATCACCTATTAACAAGGCTGATAACAAGGCGGCAGAATTTTTGCTGCAATGTTCATAGAGCCACTGTCGTACCGCACTTCTATATCGACTTCTGAAAAAAACCATATCATCTGAAGTCGCTATTTTTTCACCTGACTTAACATAACCCGTTGCCTGTATATTCTCTCTGGCCGCCCAGGCCTCTCTGTCAAAAGCCCCCGGACTGCGATTGCCCCGAGGGTGCTTAATCCGTACCTGTAACTGCCACAAGTCTCCAGCCTGAATTTCAGGTGCCTGATACCAACTAAGTCGAATCTTTTTAAGATGCTCAGCAGTCTTCCCTTCCACGGTTTTCACAGTAAAATCAAAGCGGGTGAGGTGCAGGTGATAAGCAGGCATATCAGAGATGAATCCTGTTACTGTCATCGCTCTGCTTTCTTGCTCTCTGTTTATCCAGCTCTTCTTCAACCCATCAGCATGTAAAAACCCTGTAAAGATTCCGATCAATCCCAACCCCAGATAAAGAAGGATCAACACCGAAAAACCCTTAGGGAAGTCATTGCCACCCGTTACAATGCTCTGGCAAGCCACAGCCTCTTTGATGACATGCAGCAGTCCTATCACAATAAACACCAGGGCCAAAACGCCGATAAACCAAATAGACATATCGCCTGGTATTGCCGGAAAAAGAACCGTCAGCACTATTCCCGATAAATAGCTACAGTAAGCTGTGGGAAGACGGATAGTGTGTTTCATTTAATCAGTGCATAATGTCGAGTTTTTTTACAGAGAGCGCACAGGTCAGACCCAATATGAGTTTGGCGCACGTATCAGGCTCTCAGCATAGTCATCAAGATTGGATTATGCTGGGGGGTATCACTGTTAGATGGCATAACGTCAAACGGTTCTGCAAGGCAATGAGAGGGTGAGTGATTAATGCTCACAAAACTGCCTGATCAAAACAACCGGGGACAACCGAGCCTCAGGGAGTGAGTCTTTGCATTCGATTCACTGCTTTTGGAACGATTTGTCCACACTGCAGACTGGAAATCAGTCTCAGATCAAAGAAAGAGTATATTTAAGGGACATGGCGAGGAAACTGATACAACGCTATCTGCCGGATCCGGGAACCATCAAGGGCAACCGCCATCTGCGATTTCTGGGCAGCGCTATTCACGATGCCAACCTCTGGCACCTGAATCGACGTTCAGCAGCCAGTGCTTTTTTCGTGGGCGTGTTCTGTGCTTTTATACCCATGCCCTTCCAGATGGTTGTGGCTGCTGCCATGGCCGTCATATTCCGCTGCAACCTGCCCCTTTCGGTAGCCCTGGTCTGGATCACCAACCCGGTCACCATGCCAGCCATCTTTTATTTCACTTATAAGGTGGGATGCCACATCCTGGATGTTCCCATCAGTGAAACGTCCTTCGAACTCTCTTTACATGGCGTGGGTGTCGGGCTGGCCAAAATCTGGAAACCCCTCTATCTTGGCTCATTAATTACCGGTGTTATTCTTGGTTTTCTTGGCTACCTGCTGATCAGGCTCTATTGGCGCTGGAATGTCGTTCATCAGTGGCGTCAGCGGCGCAAACGTATAATATGCAAAAAACCATAGACTCACCCATGTCTTGCGTCCCTTCATGGCAAGTATTCCAGTCGGGTCATAAACGAATGAATTTCACGGAAAATGCGACATTTTCATTCTATTGCTATGGACATGAGATCACGGTCTTCCTATAGTTAGCGACATGAGTTAAGGCACTCACCATTTGAAAAACTCTTTTTGACTCCTCGGTAATCCAAATACTGCCATGCAAAGAAGCTTCCAAAAGCGCAAGCCAAAACTGGAAGGTCGCGGTGTTCTTGAGAACATCAGCACCGAAGGCCCACACAGTGACTGGCTGGGTATGCCAGATTATTATATCCATACACTGACCATATCTGATGACGAATATAAATATCTCTCCGCCGACAAGATTCTGGAGGTTGCTGTGGGTGATACGGTCGTTTTCCGCTATAAAGAACAGAGCAATGAGAAGCGTATCGACAAACGCTCGTTGGGTATCTACATTGACCCGAGTCAGTATATGAACAACAGCTAATTCATACTTTCTGAGCTGCACTTCTATGGGAGTGCAGCCAGCCTTTGTACCTTTTCCATCAGATCAGGTGGGCTGGCCTTATCAGCAAGTTCCTTAGTGATTGACCCGATGAAAATATATGCTTCGCAACTCTTTTTTCCATTGTTCATAAACAACGGATATTGGCAAAAAGCAAAAAACATCAAATACCTCGCCATACCGACCAGAGTGCAATGACTAACGCTCTTAAAATTGATGAAACTCACGCAGAAAGCTCTTTCTGTCGTGCATAAATTTCCGATGTTCCGGGTGACTCAGTGATCGCCTCTTTTCAGTGAATGCAGGGGCAATGAAACCCCAATTTGAATTTCGAGCAAAGTACACGACTACATCGACATTACTTTCTGACCACTGATTATGTACAATGTGGTCGTCACTGGAGGCTTCGACGGTTTTGACCTGTATTCTGTAATAGCTGGGCCCATCAGAAATTAATATGTCCGTTTGGTGTCCATGATCCAGAATAGGCAGAAAAACCTGCCAACCATCCTGCATCAACCAACTGACAACGATACTTTCATAGGACGTATTTTTTAATGCCTGATGCGTGCTGGCTTTGGTCTGAGTCATTCTTCTTGGCATTGCTTTTCCTTTAGATTTTTGAATCACATACGCTAAGTCTTAGATTGCTCTAAAACAGTACCTTTCGTCTGCCAATTTATCCAATACAAACCGATCAAAAACCTCTAAACGGAAAACAAAAATAACGTACTTTTTAAAAATCGAAGTGGAGAAAACAGTGCATTGGCACACCCGGAAATCCACCTTGTACGCAGGGCTGCAATAGCAAATGACCGCTCAGCCAAGCAAACTTGTCGTCACTGAGACCTTGGCTTCCAGAGAGTTTGCCACCATCGTTATTGATAGCCATCAATAGCGCCATGCTTATTCAACGTAAGGGTATGCAAGCGACATTCGGTGATTGGAAAGCTTTATAGTCACCCTGGATTGCCATGAAGGGTCATACCTCTCCACAATACCGCGCACTTTCAGATAATTCTTGTGATCCGCTGCTATGAATTCACCGTTGATCTCTCCGCTTAACCTCTTCCCGTGTAGATTGATGTTCTGAAACCAAAAGCTGAAATGGTAGCCATTGCATAGGTTGGCTAAATCCTCTGAGTTGCCATAGGGATTAACCAAATAGTACTCTTCTCTGCCGTCAGGTTTGAGTTGCAGGGTCAGGACCATAAGTCCACCAGGATTGACATGCAATTTCAGCATCAATTTGTTGATACTGATGTTATATAATTTGGCCATATATTGAGCATCAAGCCTATAGGTTCCTGCAGGAATGGCACACGAAGTAATTGCACGTCCGAACACATGCGGTTGGGGCATTGCGTCGTACTTAGGATAAGGAGGGAACTCAAAGCCAATTGCAAAAACCAGCTGTGGAATAGCCACTAGGCTGTACCAGTATTTTTTCATGATGTATTACCCTATCGTCAGGAATCTAAGCGTTAAAGCTAACTGATGAGATTCTTCAGGATAGACGAAAGCCAGGATCTATTGTGCATCCACAGGATGGTTAAGATTGTTACGGCAAAGTACCACCCAAGTTATAGCTGATGGTTGTCCTCGACTCCGATTGACTCCTGCCGACTCCTCTTAACCTACCAACTTCCTGTAGACAGCACTTATTGCCCTGCAGCTCTTTCGTTATTCTCAATTTCCATGCAGCCATCAAAGTAGCACGCAAAATATAAATACATTGTTAATCGTGCAACTGAATCAGAGTTGACATAAAAAATCTGAGTGCAGTTGATAATTGACTCCTAAACGCGCAAAGATACTGATCTCGGATTTTTTCCGTCAACCAGTGCCAAGCCCGAATTTCACCCTGGTGCTGGCATTATTCTGTGCTGCTGAATACCCACATTAGCTAGCGGTTCGCAAGGACCCTTCGCCTTTCAGAAAGCCACTTATGACGAGGCTTTCAGAGTATCAAGCTGATGATAATAAACTTTTCTAAGCAGGGGTTAAAAACAGTTCGCAATAATCTATTATAATCTAAAACTATCTAATACAATC
>NZ_JAHHPN010000265.1:0-1058 GCF_024606325.1 Endozoicomonas sp. ONNA1 | reverse complement strand
CCTATCTTTTTTTGTTGATGATCACTCGCATTTCAGGTCTCGAACTATGTCGGGGTATTAACTACCGTATTTTATCGCTTGGCAGGGCCGAAGAAATCTTCAGAAATCACCCGCTGAACCTCACTGTGCCTGTACCTGATCCAGACCAGCTCCGGAACAACCGGGAAACACTCTGGCCCCGAAGCGCTCTTATTGAGTTATCGCAACGTATTAAACCTAAGATCGTCTATTCCGGAATGGCCAGTGCTGCACAGGCCCAGATTCTCAATCATATGAAGCAACATGGCAGCTTCACTCTGGCTTTCTATGATAATTTTGATCCCATTACCAAAAAGGAATATGTACAGGCATTTCTGAAAACAATTCAAACCCTCGATGAATTCCATATTCCCAGTGCTGCAACCGCAGAAAGCTTCAACGATCTTGTATTTTGCCCCAATCCCCTCTACATGATATCCGGGCAACCGGCGCTTGAGGCCTGGGATGATATTTACCGACAAACAGATAACCAATCTCTCCGCCTTGAACTAAACCTTGGTCCCAATGAGTCTGTTGTGGTATTCGCCGGTGGCTATGACGACACGTATGAAGAGTATTTCAGAGTCTTTATTGAAGCCACCCGAAAGCTACCGTCCGTGACCTTTCTGGTCACCCATCACCCTAAGACCGATGGTGAGGTCGAGCGACGCTGGATTAAGGAAAGAGGTGCCGGGAATGTCCGGTTAATGGAAAAGAATCGCAATTCAACCGTTGTTCTCACAAAAATATCTGTTGCTGTTATGGTTCATAAATCCTCTATTGGAACAATGGCATACTATAAAAGAAAACCTGTTATTTACATTGCTGAACCAGGAACAGACAACTTTCTGATCCGCGAAAAGGCGGCCTTTCTGGCTTCTACTCCGGAAGAAGTGGTCAAAAAGTTTCAGTCTGCCATTGCCGGTGATAACCAGCTTATCTCACTGGAATCGCTGGGTATACCCGCCAAACAGCCTTCCTTGTCTATTGCCATCGAAATCGAGACTATTTTGGAGGATATGAGACGATCAGAGTCCGAT
>NZ_JAHHPN010000264.1:0-4748 GCF_024606325.1 Endozoicomonas sp. ONNA1 | reverse complement strand
TCGGGCTGTCTTTAACGGCCTCGTCGCAGCCCGGCTGCCAACCCACTTTCAGGCAGGGCATGGTCATGAAGGTTTTTAATTCCGACTCTGTCGGGAAGCCTTTGCCATTATGCATGGAGGCAATGAGCCTTAGCAGCATTCGGTCGATCGGATTGCCTTTAACGGCCTCGTCATTGCCCGACTGCCAGCCCACTTTAAGACAAGGCATACTCACAAACGCTTTCACTTCCGGCCCTGTCGGAAAACCTCTGCCATTATGCATGGAGGCAATGTTCTTAATCAGCTCCCAGTCGATTGGGTTGTCTTTAACAGCCTCATCAAGGCCCGGCTTCCAGCCCTCTTTCAGGCAAGGTATGGTGATGAAGGCTTTTACTTGCTCTTGCGTCGGGAAGTCTCTGCCACAATGCATGGTGGTAATATGCATGAGCAGCTTTCGGTCGACCGGATTGTCTTTAACCGCCCTGTCGCGGTCCGGCCGCCAGCCCTCTCTCAGGCAAATCATAGAGATGAACGCTTTCACTTTCGCTTCTTTCGGGAAACCTTTGCCATTATTCATAGAAGCAATATTCTTCACTAGCCCCCAGTCGATCGGGCTGTCTTTAACGGCCTCGTCATTACCCGGCTGCCAGCCCTCTCTCAGGCAAAGCATGCTAAGAAACGCCTCCACTTGCTCTTTTGTCGGAAATCCTTTGCCATTATTCATGGAGGAAATGCGTATGAGCAGTTCCCGGTTGATCGGTTTGCCACGAACGGCTTCGTCATGGCCGGGTTCCCAGCCCTCTTTCAGGCAAGGCATGTTCATGAAGGCTTCTAACTGCTCCTTCGCAGGGAAGCCTCTGCCACTGTTCATAGAGGCAATATGCGCAACCAGTTCCCAATCGATCGGTTTGTCTTTAACCGCCTCGTCGAGGCCCGGCTGCCAATCCATTTTCAGGCAAGGAATGGTGATGAAGGCTTTCACCTGAGGCTCTGACGGAAAACGTCTGCTATTGTTCATGGAAGCGACATGCCTGAGCAGCCTCCGGTTAATCGGGTTGTTTTGAACCTCTTCATCATTGCCCGGTTGCCAGCCTTCTCTCAGGCAGGGCATGGTGATGAAGGCTTTCACTTGTTCCTCTGTCGGGAACCCTTTGCCATTATTCATGGAGGAAATGTGCACGAGCAGCTCCCGGTCGATGGGGTTGTCCTGAACGGCCTCATCGTTGCCTGGTTGCCAGCCTTTTTTCAGGCAAGCGATGTTCATAAAGTCATCCACTTCGCCTATGGTCGGGAAGCCTCTGTTATTGCGCATAGAAGAAATCTGTTTCAGGAATGGATGTCCGGCAACAGCTTGAATCTCATGATCATTTTTATTTGCAAAGCGCTCTATATGACGCGGCCATCTCAACATGCTTGAGAGACAGCCGGTGTTTTTAATTTGATCCGTATTGACCGCCGAAAAGAAGACCGTCGCCTTGGCAAAAAACGCTGAGAGAAGCTCAGCTTGCTTAATAACACTCAATGTTTCCAATTTGGCAAAAAGGGTGGGAAATGGAGGGTTACTTCTGTTGTAGGATAATCCGATCTTTCTCCTGCGGAGGGTTTTCAGCAGTTTTTTGGCACTTTGGACCACGCTTCTCACAGCCTGGGCTGTATCCGGGTTGCTATCGTTGTAGTGGTTCTTCAACACTGCCTGATGTTTAGGTGAAAACACCGAGAGAATTTCAGGAGGGATTTCTGAAGCGTCTTCAAAATCTTCATCTTCTATTTCACCGGTGACAGGGGTCATACTGTCACTGGCGGGTGGTGGAGTTTCTGATTCCGGTTCGATTACAGCCATTGGCTGAGGCTCTTCGTCAGCCGTTATAACCGATTCAGTTTCCAATGGATCTTGTGTGGACTGAACTGCGAAGGAAGAGACCACACGCCAGAGACCCTCATCAACACGCCGTAGCTTTATGGGGGGAATGTGAGATGGTTCAAAGGCCTGTTGATGCTGCAATATATTGGAGGCACTGGCTGCCGGTTCAGCCTGACGCCCTGTCCGGGTGTGCTTTCTTTTTGGTTTTTGAGCGCCTTTTTTTTGAGAGCCCTCTTTTTGAGAACCATTACTCACCGAAGCCCCATCGTCCAAAGGTGGCGGCGTAGATCCATCTATTGGGGGTAATGGCACGTAAACTCTCCCTATTCGTCCAGTGGGTCATCCTCAAATAGCCATTCATTCAGCCCAAGCAAATCTTGCTTTTTACCCTCATAGGCTTTGTACCAGTCGAGCTGTGTCACCAAATCAACCCTATCGCTCATTTTTTTGATCACAGTGAGTAGCTGGTTTGGACTCATCTGGTGGCGAAAAAGTTCCAGCATTTCAAGTTCTGTTTCCTCCAGCACCTGAAAACGATTCAATGCGTCTATCACCGCGTCCATCGCCGTTGCAAAATAACTCTGGCTGACAGCAGCCTCATCTGTACCTTCTGTCAGTCTTGCGGTGACGGCGTTTTTTAAGCTCTCCGGAGCCTCTTCCACCTGCCGTTGAATAACCGGAGCCAACGCCCTGCACAATCGGGTGGTGAGCTGACCAAGATTGGCGTAGTGCTCCAGTGACGCCCAGACTGCGGGTTTTAATGGCAAGCCTGACTTGATAATGCTGAGAATGGCACTGGGTGCCAGCGGCTTCGCTTTTTCATTAAGGGTCTCACGGACGCTTGCGCTATTGCGTGGCAGTCTCTCATCTCGCTGGATGACATAGAGTTCCCGCTCATCCTGTGGAGGCTTGTACCACTGTTCGGTGAAGTCTTTGGCCTCGAAAAATGTTCTTAGCTGTTCCAACGACCAGTTTTTGATCATAAAACCGTTACCCACGAGACTGAATTCCGGTTTTGGCAATACAATGCTTCTGTCGTTAGAAAGCACCGTCAGCCGGTTCTTTTCAAACTTATATTCTGGCGCCTGTTCAAGCTCAATCAGCAGGGCAACGATAAAGTACCACAGCCGCTTTTGTCCCGGCATGAGCGCATCACCGTTGATAATGACTCCTTTGCCATCGGCACTGGCCTCCTGCGATGAAAAGCATAGATCCGGTATCTGTTCGTGGCCAGTCAGGTAATAGTGTGCCAGCAGCAGCCCTTCCAGTAGCAGCTCCTGTTGTTTTACATTGAGGGTGTGAGTGCTCTGCCGGGCAATACAGGCTTCCAGGAAATCCTGCATTTTTTGCGGCTTGAATGTCTGGTGTATCAAGTACAGTTGGCGGACAGAAGGCACCGTTTCGAAGAAGCTGTCGAGCTTTTCTACGTACCCTGAACGTTTAGCCTCTGGCTGCGACCAGAGAATCTCCAACACCCTGGCTTTACTCAGTGTCAGAGAACATCGCTGATTCAGTTTTTGCCTCAGTGGCTCCAATGCCACCCATTGCAGTTTGTTCGGGGCAGGGTTCAGCTTTCTGCACAGTGTAATGTAATCCAGACACTCGGATTCAGGAAGCTGCGTCAGGGCAAACTTAACGTTATCCAGAGGAGCGGAAATTGTGAGCGCCCTGGCCAGTACGTTCTGGTCTTGCTGGTTTTCATGATGTCTTGCCAGCCATAAGCGTGCGCCCGCGCCACCATGATGGAAGAGCATGGGTATCAGCGATGCCAGGGCATAAAGCACCTGCGTTCTTTCATTGCGGTCATCTGTGAAAGCGGTCAGGTATTGTTCAAGTTCCGCAATGGTCATGCGCCACTTTGGAGGAGCAGAGCATAACAACGCCAGGGCTTTTAGGGTCTCCCCAATCGTCATACGCCACTTTTGGGGGATTGAACTGAACAACGGCAATGTATTCATTGCATCGTCTTCTTCCAGCTCATCCTCTCCATCACTGATGTCGTCGTCACTCTCTGTGGATAACCCTGGAAGATCGGGAAGATATTGACGGATGCTTCTCTCATTGGCAGCCAACTCCTTTTGTTCAGGCAATCCGGAAGCTGCAAACACCCTGCTGGCCATCTTCAGGCAATGTTTCTTGTTCTTCACAGGTAACCACTGAACAAAAGCGATTACCTTCGCCTCCACCGGGAAGCCTCTACTATTACATATGCTGGCAATATAAATGAGCAGCTCCCGGTTGATGGGGTTGTTCTGAACGGCTTCATCGAAACCCTTCCTCCAGCCCTCTTTCAGACAGGACATAGACATAAAGACTTCCACCTGTCTCTTCGTCGGGAAGCCTCTGCCATTATTCATGGAAGCAATGTGCACTAACAGCTCCCTGTCGATAGGCTTGTCTTTAACAGCCTCGTCCCGGCCCGGCTGCCAACCCTCTTTCAGGCAGGCCATAGAGACAAAGGCTTCCACCTGCTCCCTGGTCGGGAAGCCTTTGCCATTGTTCATGGAGGCAATGTTCCTGAGCAGTTCCCAGTCGATGGGCTTGTCTTTAACGGCCTCGTCCCGGCCCGGCTGCCAGCCCTCTTTCAGACAGGACATAGAGATAAAGGCTTCCACCTGCTCCTTCGTCGGGAAGCCTTTGTCATGACGCATGGAAGCAATGCGCATGAGCAGTTCCCGGTTGACCGGGTTGTTTTGAACGGCTTCATCAAGGCCCGGCTGCCAGCCCTCTCTCAGGCAGAGCATAGAGATAAAGGCTTCTACCTCCTTCTTCGTCGGGAAGCCTTTGCCATGATTTATGGAGGCGATGTGAGTGATCAGTTCCCGGTCAATCGGGTTGTCTTGTAACGCCCTATCATTGCCCGGCTGCCAATCTACCCTGAGGCAAAGCATCGACATGAAGGCTTTTA
>NZ_JAHHPN010000263.1:0-1922 GCF_024606325.1 Endozoicomonas sp. ONNA1 | reverse complement strand
AGATGTTTTGCCGGATTTTTGCTGCATTCTAGAGGCGAAGCTTCCACATCGTGCAGCTCTTCTGTAGATGCAATCAGGTGAAGCTCCTCGTGCAACTTCAGAGGTTCTAGACCTGCTATATCATTCTGGAAAAGATCATGACTGGTCAGGCTCCCAGCAATCAAACCAAGATTGCCTTCCAGCAAAGCCTGAGTGACGTTTTGTTGCCCATCCATATCGACAACAAGCACTCTCTTATCCGCTTCAGCGAGGAAAAACGCTTTTTGAAGTACCAGTGTTGATTTTCCCACACCACCTTTTTGGTTAGTCAGGGCGATAGCCTTCTGAACAGGGCTTTCCACAAAAGGAAAAGTCATATTAATCTCCGTAGCTCATTTAGAGTATGGTTAGCACCGAACGCAGGCCACAGGACAACTTTATGACCTCACTGATAAGAGTATTAGGTATTTGTATTATTGTCAATAACGACAATAAAGAATTTAGGAAGGTATAAAAGCCCGACGCCATTGTCGATAATGGTTCAAACGACAACTATGACAAAGAGCGTTTATGCTAGCTGATGGTTTGTCGGGTCAACTGATATTAATTAGATCTGAAGTAGTGGCTAGAGACCGTAATCGTTTCCCAATCACCATCTATCATGCTGTCCGTCCAGCATTCGAGAAGGCCAACAGCAGAAACCTCACCATTAATGCAGATTACTCCGTTGATTTTACAGAGCCGTTCGTTGGAAAAATTAGTCAGTATTCCAACATGACCGCACACAATCTCTATGTCATCAATAACCTGATCTGACAATGCAAATCCTCCAGATAAGAGGCCAACACTTCGGATTGGTGCATCAATAACCCCACAAGTTGCCGTCATGATTTGAACCATAACGGATTCCTCTTCATTTCCGTCCAACCAGGCATTAATGACATGCCCTCGCTCACCAGTCCTTTCTCCCACATTAATGACTGCTAACCTGCCGATAGACTGACTGATACTTTTCTGAAGAGAGCCTATCTTATGTTGACGGTCACTATTCCTCATATCACTGCTCAACATTACTTCATTCCTTGATGTTACATTGTGCTTCGTAGTCTGGATGTCGCACATCCAGCAACCAGACGTTATTTCGCATGCGAAAATCACAAGATACAGTTAAACTTTATAATATATACATGTGTATAAAGATAGAGGCAGATAGGATCTGTCCTCAAGTGAATGAACACTCAAGGGAGTATTACATGGCGTCAGGCAAGAAACAGGGGCTCCAAGGCAGAAAAATTCAGCAGATCAAGATGCTGCCTCAGACCCATGCCGCCATCAAGCAGTCTGCCTATAACTCTAGTATTGAAATATCAGAGATGTATGACAAGATTATTTCACAATACCTTGATCTCATAGATCAGAGACCCAACCCGGTTGAATATTTCGCCTCTCCAAAGCGTGGCGTTAACACCAGTATGTGGATTAACACAGAGATATGTGAACGCGCTGCCCAACGTGCGAAACTGGATGGAACTAGTACCAATAGGGTAATCTACACAGCAATCAGACACTTCACCAATCAGCTCACCGGCTTTTAAAGTATCGCTTTGTGGTGTTATAAATATATAAATACATATAAAGAACGCTGCAAAGTTATGATGAAAGACGCCCATATCAAACAGGTTTCTCTCCCACCGCATATACATAAGACTGTAAAAAACTATTCACAGAGAAGTAATATTGGTGTAGGAGAGCTATACAATCTTTGGATTCATCGGTTTTTAAAATACCGTCGTCTTCAGTCTCAAAACCAGCAATTTATGAAATATTACGCCAGTCCTCGTAATAGCGTGCCGACATCCATCTGGGTCAAAGATAAACTGCTAAAAGAGATAAACGAAATCAGCCATCAAGACCAGACGCCGGTCAACCGTATCATATACACC